>NZ_JAUCAP010000188.1:0-510 GCF_030361045.1 Lentilactobacillus sp. TOM.63 | reverse complement strand
CCATCCAATCAGCAAAAGCAGTTAATCAAACGTAACAGTGACGCAAGTCGTTTTATTTATAACGAAATGAATGGCATGAATCGCGAACTATATCAGTTGAAACAGGTTAAGATCCCGATTGGGATCGTCCAGCAACGCATCCAAACGCTTGAACAGCGGCTGAAAAGGCCGGCAACTGGCATCTCGAATATCCATGGCTGGTTGAATAATAATGATTTGGATAGTCTGATGAAAGCCAATGCAATCCAAAATTACCGAAGTGCCTGGAAAATGTTCCATAAGGTTCATCAATCGGGCACGCCGATTTTCCATCGCAAACGAACCGAGCAAAAGTATCAAACTTCCTGTCTGTATCCAGGAAAAGTGAAGTCTCCCAGCATGACTAATGGGAGTGTCCGCCTTTTGGATCACCAACATATTCAGATTCCTAAACTCGGTCGATTGCGTTTTCGAGGAATGCCGGCGAAAATATTGGCCAAAAAGAACGAGATTCGGATTGGAACCGTGACG
>NZ_JAUCAP010000187.1:0-515 GCF_030361045.1 Lentilactobacillus sp. TOM.63 | reverse complement strand
TTCAGGAGCTTGTGAGAATAACACCTCACGGTGTCACGACCACAATTTGCTTAGATACAGCGGTTGCCTGCAAGCAGGTCTTACGTGCTAATTACCAAAGCCTTTAGTGTCCGCAGGTTGCCAGACGGACAAAGTTTATTATCGGGATATGATACCCCTTGCTAAAATATTTTGGGCGGCATTATGGTCTCGAATATGGGACTGATGACAGGCTGGACAAGTCCATTCACGATCGGCCAGTGTAAGTTTATGAGTGCCATGACTCCCCCTAATGAAGCCACAATGATGACATGTTTGGGTGGTATTGCGGGGATTGACGGTGATAAAGTTTTTGCCATACAGATCCGCTTTATAAGTCAACATGCCTAAAAATGTTCGCCAACCAACATCACTGATACTCATTGCTAATGCGTGATTCCGTAACAGATTTTTACTACGCAACTCCTCCGCAACCACCAGATCGTGGTTCTTGATCAGTGTAGTTGAGATGAGATGCAGAAAATTGTTACGGCGGT
>NZ_JAUCAP010000186.1:0-523 GCF_030361045.1 Lentilactobacillus sp. TOM.63 | reverse complement strand
TAGTTAAATTGCCAAACAAAACCACATGAGAGAAGAGGACTCTACATTGAAGACTTTACAGGAAATGGCATTCAATTTCAACAAAAATATTTTAGTATCGCATACGGGTGGTCAATTATCTTCCGATGGCGGGCTAACATTGTGTGTAGAACTGATGGCAAAGTTTCAGTTCACCAACTTGGCCGATAAACTATTGAGGTTCAATGACCAGCGACGATATTGTCAACACAGTAATTCTAGTATCTTAAAACAGTTAATTCTTCAGATTATTGCCGGTTATAGCACAGATTCTGCGGCAACTTTTTTAGAAAAAGAACCACTTTTTAAATTATTATTGGATAAACCGTTTTTGGCTTCACAAGCAACAATATCACGTTTTTGGCAACGTTTTGATGAGGATAGTGTTAGCACATTACAGACTTTAAATGAGGCCTTGATCGATCGGGCTCGACTGTTAACCAACCAGACAACCACGATTATTGATATCGATTCGACTCACTCAGACACTTATGGCAAACAGGAA
>NZ_JAUCAP010000185.1:0-527 GCF_030361045.1 Lentilactobacillus sp. TOM.63 | reverse complement strand
AAAAACATCATTAATCAAGGAGAATCGATTATGACAAAAGACTTCAGACAAAACGTATTTCAAGGCCGCAGTGTATTAGCTGAAAAAGACTTCACAGCAGCCGAACTCGAATATTTGATCGACTTTGGTCTCCATTTGAAGGCACTTAAAAAGGCTGGCGTTCCGCACCACTATTTGGAAGGTAAAAACATTGCCTTACTCTTCGAAAAGTCATCAACTCGTACTCGTTCAGCATTCACCACTGCTGCGATTGACCTTGGTGCCCACCCAGAATACTTGGGTTCAGGCGACATTCAATTAGGTAAGAAGGAATCAACTTCAGACACTGCCAAAGTTCTTGGCAGCATGTTCGATGGAATCGAATTCCGTGGTTTCAAACAAAGTGATGCTGAAATTCTTGCCCGAGACAGTGGCGTTCCAGTATGGAATGGTTTGACCGATGAATGGCACCCAACTCAAATGTTGGCTGACTTCATGACCGTTAAGGAAAACTTCGGTAAACTACAAGGATTAACCTTAACCTTCAT
>NZ_JAUCAP010000184.1:0-594 GCF_030361045.1 Lentilactobacillus sp. TOM.63 | reverse complement strand
CTCTATGAATGGGTTAGACTGTTTAACTCCTCCGGAGCTAAGGCACTTCAAGGTAATCTAAAATCACCCAGGACATATCATCCTTATTCGTTTAAAATAGAAGTTATCAAATGGCGTCTAACAAATCATGCCTCATTAACAGCTACCGCTAAGCATTTTAATTTGCGGACACCAAATCTCGTTTGGGAATGGGAAAGGGCTTTGAGAGAAGGACGTTTAAAACCTAGTAAAGGACGGCCACCTAAGTTGACTAAGACCAACAACCACGAAGATGATGAACTCCAGAAGCTTAAAGACGAGAATGAAATTCTCAAGTTGAGGAATGCTTACTTGGAAAAATTGCACGCCTTGGCACAGAAGAAGCGAAAATCTCAAACCAAGAAAAAGCCCAAGTAATAGTTGAGCTGAGGCGTGAATTCAAGGTAAGTTTGAGTATCATATTGAAGATTGCCAAGATGGCTAGTAGCAGTTACCATGATGCGCTGGATCGACAATATGGCAAAAAAGATTCAACTAAAATCATTGTCGCCATTAAAGCTATCCGGAATACCCATGCCGATTACGGCTATCGCCGTATTACAATCGAACTTAAGA
>NZ_JAUCAP010000183.1:0-625 GCF_030361045.1 Lentilactobacillus sp. TOM.63 | reverse complement strand
TGGGGCTTTTCTTGTGACAAAATATAGTAGTCAATTCAAAGTGAAGGTTGTTTCTCGTTATCTCAAGGGTGACATTGGTTATCGTGAACTGTGTAAGCAATACAAAGTTCCATCAACTAGCGTTGTTCGTGCGTGGGTTCAACGGGCCCAAGAACATGGTCCGCAATCTCTTGCAGTTAGGCATACTAAAGCCACCTATTCCCAATCCTTTAAGGTAGCAGTGATAGAATATATGGGTACACATCAGGTAAGTCGAGCGCGTGCAGCAGCACATTTTGGAATCTCTGAGGGCCAGGTCTATTCATGGGATCAAATCGTTAAGGAAAAAGGTGTTGCCGGACTGCGTCCGAAAAGGAGAGGAAGACCGACCACCAATAAGCGTAAACGCACTAAGACTATCAAGCGACTGAAACCAACCCAAGAAGAGAAATATCAGCAGGAAATCTTAAATCTTAAGCAGCAACTGCATGAAGCTGAACTGGATCGTGATATTTTAAAAGCACTTGCGACTTTAACGAGGAAGGCTCCCAATCGCTCACCACGAAGATGAAAGCCAGTATTGTTTCATCGTTACGGTCGCACTATGCACTTCAAGAACTATTAAGGGCGTTAAAGCTGCCACGGG
>NZ_JAUCAP010000182.1:0-643 GCF_030361045.1 Lentilactobacillus sp. TOM.63 | reverse complement strand
ATTAACCACCAGTCTGCAAATGGTCGTTTTAGCGTTTTTAGCACTATTACTTAAGAGATTTTAGACAGCTTCTTAGGTGATCGTGTTGACAGTAGTAGGAAAAAATAAGCAGGTATTACATTGTAATACCTGCTTTTATTAGCTGTTTCGTTTCGGTATTCCGGGCAATGTCTATGTCACTCATGCCTGCTTGATAAAGTTAAAGGCGTGTTTTAAACGGTGATCATCTTCATTATATTGCTGTTTACGACCATGATATTTGCCCTGATGGTTAGCCAGGACAATGCCCTGTTGATGTCGGTTAATAATCCGCTTACGCTCTTTCAGCCTGGTACTTACTATAGTTCAATAATAAGGTTCATCATCAGTTGCCGTAAATTAGAATCAGCAAGTCCCGTCATAGACGGCAAATTTAATACATATAGGGTAGCCTCTCATTTTGAATGGTATTCATAAGGTAGATTGTACTTAACTAAGTTTGTTATGTTTTAAATACTTACAAAGTGCTGAGGAAAGGCACAATCCTATTGTATTTATTCGACTTTCAGAGCAATTAGCCCTCACTCAGGTAGCGTCAAGAATCTTGTGTAAATGAAATGCCTTCGTACATATAATATGTATCTAACTTAAATAAATGATGCTT
>NZ_JAUCAP010000181.1:0-674 GCF_030361045.1 Lentilactobacillus sp. TOM.63 | reverse complement strand
GCTCATTTATCTATCTCCTGAATTTTCCACAAATATATTGCTTGTCGTTGCTTCAATGCATCCCTTAGCATCCATTTTCGAATTGGCTTGCCGGTTGCCTGACGTAGAAAGTTGGCTGCATAGTCAAGTTTGCTGAAGCGATGATACTGTTCGTTATGGGTCAGAATTATCATCGTCTTACCTCCGCTTCGATAAGTTGATCAACCATCGAATGATCTCACAATCAGGTTGAATCTTTTTTTCATATTCCAAATCCATCATTCAGCGCCTACTTTCGTATACCCTAATGCCGTGGCAGCTACCTTGGCTAAAATTTGGTTCTTCTCGTACGTAGAAAGCTTTCTGAACGCTTCTCGCTCATTCTCATAGCGGTATTGGTTGAAGTGGTTCAATGCCCAGATAAGCGTTTTAGTGAAATCAAACTGATGATCTTCCAAAGCAGTTAAAAAGTAGATCAAAGCAATTTCCTGATTCTTACTCAATCGAATTTCCATTGTGAACACTCCTTACTTAATCGTTTCTTCAAACAGCCCTGTTCGATGGTCGTACACGGCTAATACCACCGGCACATGCACCCGATACATAAACATCTTCATGCGTAGCCGTGACGCTTCAGTGAGAGTTGCGTCGCCGCCCTTAATGTCCACCACACTAACCAACTCGCCATTTTCATA
>NZ_JAUCAP010000180.1:0-698 GCF_030361045.1 Lentilactobacillus sp. TOM.63 | reverse complement strand
TTCTGTTTTGAGAATGGGATTCCGTTCAAAACGAAGACATGGGATGCCATTCCTGATACGTACCCAAAAGCGATCCAATGCTTACGTCACCGTCAGTGCGTGATTTGTGGGAAATTGCATAGTGACATTGATCACTTCACGCCGGTAGGCAGAGGTAGTCGCAAGCTAGTGGATCATCGCAAACTGTACTTTGAGTGTCTCTGCCGTGAGCATCACACCGAGCGCCATCAGATGGGTGCTAAGAGCTTCATCGAGAAATATCATATACGACCAATTAAGTTGTCAGAAGATGACTTGATTGCGCTGCATATCATGACACGGAAACGGATGGACGAAATTGATGAAGGGATGATCTAAATGGCAAACTATCCCACAGGTGTCCAAGAGCCACCTAAGTCGGCAATTAAATTGCCAAGAAAGGGCAATAAGTTCAACGCCCACAAAATGAGTATTGATGGTCACCAATTTGATAGCAAGGCCGAGGGTGCGTACTACCTGCACTTGAAGAACTTGAAATTGGATTTTAAAATCCATGAAAAATTTGAGATTCAACCAGCCTTTTACTTGGATAATCCGCACAAGCGAGAATCGGCCTGCACATACAAGCCGGATTTCTCGATTTATGAAAATGGCGAGTTGGTTAGTGTGGTGGACATTAAGGGCGGCGACGCAACTCTCACTGAAGCGTCACGGCTACG
>NZ_JAUCAP010000179.1:0-711 GCF_030361045.1 Lentilactobacillus sp. TOM.63 | reverse complement strand
TGAAGTGAACCCCAATAGTTGGAGATAATATTTAATAATTTTTAGGCACATAACTGGTCGTTGTGAATCCGGTATTCAACCGGACTCATTCCGGCTAGTTTTGTTTTTATGCGATGGTAATTGTAATACTGGATATAGTCCTTAACTGCCTGCTTAAGTGTCTGAAAGTCATCATAGTGATGATTATGAACTGTTCCGACCTTTAACTGATGAAAGAAACTCTCTGCACAAGCGTTATCAAGGCAGGTAGCCTTACGGCTCATGCTTTGAAATACTCGATATTCCTTTAAGCACGCTTGGTATCGACTATTCTGATACTGGAATCCTTGATCAGAGTGAAGTGTCATCCGATAGTCTAATTTTGGGCGCTTCTTAAGTAATTCAGTTAAAGGACTCATGACAAATTTAACCGTCGGATGGAGCTCAAGTGACCAAGATAATACTTCGCTGTTGAAGAGATCAATGTAAGCCGTGAAATAAGCCCGTTTATTAGTCGCATTGTTCCCCCAACGAAGTTCAGTCACATCGGTAACCACCTTCTGATAAGGACGATCAGTAGAGAAACGGCGATTAACCCGATTAGGGGCAACTTTACCCACCCGTCCTTTATAAGAATTGTACTTATGAACGTTGCGGTCATAGGCATGACATAAGAGATCGTTTTCCCTCATTATTCTTAATATCCGTTTATGGTTAACTTGAAAGCCTTGC
>NZ_JAUCAP010000178.1:0-759 GCF_030361045.1 Lentilactobacillus sp. TOM.63 | reverse complement strand
GAGAAGATCATGCGATCTTTGCTGTAAACATTGAAAATGGTAAATATGGAGAGGTGAAGACTAATGCGTAATATGGCAATCACCGGCAACATCGGAAAAGATCCACAAGCGAGACAGGTTGGTAACAGCGAGGTCGCTGACTTTACGATTGCCGTTCGTCAGAATCGACCAGATCGCAACGGTAACTATGGCGTTGACTGGGTGCGGTGCTCCGTCTTTGGCAAGCGTGCTGATACGATCATGAAGTATTTTCACAAAGGTGACAACGTGGCGGTTTCTGGTCAATGGTCAGTTAATCAGTGGACGAACCAGCAGGGTGAACCGCAATTCGCAGTGGATTTGAATGTGAATGACTTTGATTTACCACAACGGCCACGACAACAACGGTCAAGCAACCAGAACAATCAATCAGAAAGTGGCGATCCGTTTGCTAATTCTGGTGATTCGATTGATATCAGTGATGATTCGTTACCGTTCTGATTTGGAGGTGATGGTTGTGAACCAGCTTGAACAGTTAACTCAAAAAGCCAAGGAATTCTGGGATGAATCAAAGCCTTATATGCGCACACTTAATTTTTTCTACCTGTCGTACAAAGAAGTTAACACTTTCTCCGACAAACAATTTATGTTGTTTATGTTCGCTTTTCCCGAATTGCATGAATTGGATTCAATAGTTTCACATTTTCCCACTTCAAAAGTGGTTGAAGAATGTTATAGAAAAGGGCAATTAAGCATTCGCCAAAGAGCAGCTATTACGAA
>NZ_JAUCAP010000177.1:0-769 GCF_030361045.1 Lentilactobacillus sp. TOM.63 | reverse complement strand
CGGTTAGAAACTGGAACATAAGTCTCCTTATTCAGAAATCCTGGTTTGGGGATTTTTGAATAAGGTGCTTATGTGCAAGTTTCTGCTTGGTGGAGCACATTTTCGCTATGTAGCAAGGTGCTTATGTGCAGATTGTTGCTTGTCGGAGCACATTTCCACTATAAGAATTGAGAACGGGTGCTCATGTATCAGAGAACATTCCCTCTGTCATAGGTAGCGGAAAACAAAAATCCACAGTACCCAAAAACATCATTAATCAAGGAGAATCGATTATGACAAAAGACTTCAGACAAAACGTATTTCAAGGCCGCAGTGTATTGGCTGAAAAAGACTTTACTGCCGCAGAACTTGAATATTTAATTGATTTTGGATTACATTTGAAAGCTTTAAAAAAGGCTGGCATCCCTCATCATTACCTTGAAGGTAAGAACATTGCTTTACTGTTCGAAAAATCATCTACTCGGACCCGGTCAGCATTCACGACAGCAGCCATTGATTTAGGTGCTCATCCTGAATACTTGGGTCAAAATGACATTCAGTTAGGCAAGAAGGAATCAACATCAGATACTGCTAAAGTGCTTGGCAGCATGTTTGATGGGATTGAATTCCGTGGCTTCAAGCAAAGTGATGCCGAAATCCTTGCTCGAGACAGTGGTGTGCCAGTTTGGAACGGCTTAACTGACGAATGGCATCCAACTCAAATGTTGGCTGACTTCATGACCGTTAAGGAAAACTTCGGTAAACTACAAGGATTAACCTTAACCTTCAT
>NZ_JAUCAP010000176.1:0-827 GCF_030361045.1 Lentilactobacillus sp. TOM.63 | reverse complement strand
CGTTCAATGAGCCACCGTTGGGGGATAACCGAAAATTGGTGTAACTCATTTCTTTTAACGACGATTACCTTGGCTGACGTTAAACTGCTAATCTCATTAGCAAAATTTTGGCCGGTATAACCACTATCAACCATCATGGTTCGAACCAATTTAAACTGCTCTAAATTAAGGGTAACGAGTGCAATCGCCCCGTCACGATCAGTGATGTTAGCCCGGGTAATATGGATCGCTTGCGGGAATCCATTGATGTCGACGGCTAAGTGCCGTTTAATCCCCGAGATCTTCTTACCACCATCGTAACCCTTATTTTCAGCGGTAGCGGTGTTCTTGATACTTTGGGCATCTAAAATGACGAACGAAGTTCGTGCTGATCGCCCTTGCCTTAATCTTCGATCAGCGACAATTTTTTTAAAACCTGAGTTAATAAAGCTGGTTTATCAGGGGTGGGGGCTTTCGACCAATTCATCCAATAGTAGTAAACAGTGGACCACTTTGGAAAATCAGCCGGCAAATCACGCCAAGTACAACCATTTTTAAGGACATAGAGCATGGCACAGAAGATATCATAAGGATCAATGTGTTTTGGGTGAGTTCGTTTTCTTGAAGCTTCCAGATCCTGACGGATCAAATCGAATTGTTGCCGAGAAATATCGCTTTGGTAATGATGACTAAAATGTTGCATATGATCACCAACTTTTTTGACAGTAGTTTATCAAATTATTTGGTCAAAATCAAAGATACTAAACAGCTTCTTAACGTTTTCTCTGGCAGCTTGATCAAAACGGTAAAAATACTTCTCCAGTTTATGGATGGTTCGATAAGGGAGT
>NZ_JAUCAP010000175.1:0-865 GCF_030361045.1 Lentilactobacillus sp. TOM.63 | reverse complement strand
AGAAACTGTTTGAGATCTAAATTGAGTTTTGGTATACTTTTGCAAAAAAGGAAATTGTTATGCCTAATTATCCCAGTAATATTACTCGCCAACAGTTTGAAGTCATTCGCTCAGAACTAGAAAACTTTTGTCAACGGACGAAGCCGCGGCAAGTTGATTTATATGACGTTTTCTGTGCCATTCTATATATCTTAAAGACCGGCGCTCAATGGCGGGCATTACCGCATGATTTTCCCAAGTGGCAAACGGTCTACACGTATTTTCGCTTATGGTCTCGGCAACCAACGCCAGCAGAGCCATCACTGTTAGATCAGGTTTTAAAAAAATTGTCGCTACCTTACGATCCAAGCAGGATCGTTCGGCGTTAACTTCCTTCATTATCGTTGACGCTCAGAGTGTTAAAAATACCGAAACGGCCGAGAATAAAGGCTATGATGCCGGTAAGAAAATTTCCGGAATTAAGCGGCATCTAGCAGTGGATATGAATGGCTTTCCGCAAGCCATTCATTTAACGCGGGCCAATGTCTCTGACCGTGACGGCGCCAGTGCCATGTTAGCCTTAAACGCCGAAAACTTACGCCGGGTTCGAAGCGTATTGGTTGATGGTGGTTACAGTGGCCGCAATTTCGCCATGGATGTCCAGCTTAATTTAAAAGCGACCACCCAAGTCGCCAAACGAAATGAGTTACATAAATTTGAAGTGTTGCCACAACGCTGGATAATTGAACGCTCCTTTAGCTGGTTGGAAAAATATCGTCGGCTCTGGAAAAACTGTGAACGACAGCTGCACACCAGTACAACGATGGTAACTTTAGCGTTTGTCTCAGTTTTCCTACGCCGCTTTTAGAGATCTCAAACAGTTTCT
>NZ_JAUCAP010000174.1:0-912 GCF_030361045.1 Lentilactobacillus sp. TOM.63 | reverse complement strand
AAGATTTTTTCAACTAACTCAGAATTGCTTTGAACTTTTGGATACACTTGTCCCTTGGTTGTACAGATTTTTTTAATTTTGCTGGTTATTCAATAGTCTGGATACGCTGTAGAGCCTGGTAGAACAGCCGATGGTAAACGTGATGCGAGCTCAGCTGCAACTGAATGCGTCGGCCAGTATGCACAACACGTGCCGCAACTTTGAATAAACGGATCCGCAATGTGCTAACGCACAAGCCGGAATCATGTTTTGTCAGTGCTAGCTGCTTTAAAAAGTTGACAATATTGTAAGCCAGTACACTAACCATCATCCGGGCAGCATTGGCATTAAACGTTGAACTATCAGTCTTATCGAAAAAGAAACCTGTTTTAGCTTCTTTGATGTAATTTTCCATTTGGCCGCGTTTGTGATACAGTTTGAAGGCAGTTTCAGCCGTTAAATTGGTCAGATTAGTGACGATAAATTCATGTGAAAAGATCAGTTCACCAGCTGCTCGAGTTGATTTAATAATAATCTGCCGTGGCTTAGGCCACGATGCTGATTGATAGGTTTCAGAGCAGTAGTGAGTCTCTTCCTCTTGCCACTGGGTTTTATCACTGATCTTGACGAACTTTTCAGCTAGATTCTGCAATTTTCGATTGCGTTTGAGTCGAATAATGTAAAACACATCGTTGGCTTCACAGACATCGTAAACTTCTGGCGTGGCGAAGCCACTATCACCACGAACCAGAATGTCAGTCGTAGGCAGCTGAGTTTGATAATGCTTTAATAGTGGTGTTAAAAAAGCTTTTACATCTTTACTGGTGTAGGCATTTCCAGGACGCAAGACAGCTTTCAACAAGTTACCATCTTGATCAGTTGCCAATAATGGATGATATCCTTCAGTACCATAATGTGCGTTGTAGTTAGTGG
>NZ_JAUCAP010000173.1:0-1077 GCF_030361045.1 Lentilactobacillus sp. TOM.63 | reverse complement strand
AATGGCTGGTCGCTGTCAGTTAACTCATAGTTGGTGTTACCGTCTTTATTATAAAGCCAAGCTAACCGCAGCAACGTGTAAGTGAGATCAGAATCCTTGATGACTTTGGCGGTTTTAATCCGCTTGGTGATTGAGCTTTCAATCATACTGGTATTCCACTGACCAAAGGCGCCCTTGACCTCATCTTCAATTCCAAGGACGGTGGCTCCGATAAATTGGCGGACGTGGTTGGCATCCATTGCTGCCACAATATTTTTAACGGAATCGAGATCACGCATTTCATTCAAATACACCGCGTCAACGCCATCCATGGCCTGATTCAAGGTATCCTTGTCGTTGAAGTCGCCATCAATGACGGTTTCTCGGCTTGGATCAGTCACTTTAATACGATTGTTGGCATTGCGAGCATACAGTTTTAAGTTAAAATCAGTTTGTTGTAAGAGGGCTGGAATCAAATAACTGGAAATTTGACCTGCGGCTCCTAAAATTAATACAGTTTTCAATTGAATACCTCCTCAAATCATTTTGTTACCACCACTACTATAACGCTTTTGGTTGCAGAAAAGCATTTTGTAGAATTAGTCATTAATGGAGATACCAATCAAAATTAGATTGCCTGGGGAACGACGACACCGGCTTGCTTGCCAATTGTCTCCAGCTCCTGAGCGGTCTTATCATCAATCACAACGCCTTGCTTAAGATTCTCGTCATAATGTTTATACTCACGATCGCCGGGGATCATGATATGAGTCCCGGGAACGTGCTTGAGGTGGCGAATCCGATCAAACATCTTAGTAGCTCGTTGTTTGAGATCATCAAGCTCGCCAAACAATGCCGGATTGATGGTTAAGAAGAACTGACTGAAGTCGTGGCGACCCGGTTTGTTGGTATCAGCCGAAATTGAGCCCTGAGCTAAGATGCCCGTTAATAATTCAACCACTAAGGAATTACCAAATCCCTTATAGTTGGAATTTTGTTCAAGTAAGCCACCAAGGGTTAGGACTCCGCCGCCAGGCTCATCTTCCGTGAAGGCAACTTTGGCCAAATTGTCTTCCACTTTTTGCGCATCGGTGACCA
>NZ_JAUCAP010000172.1:0-1105 GCF_030361045.1 Lentilactobacillus sp. TOM.63 | reverse complement strand
CTTGAATTGTCAAATTAAGTGCAACACGACATTAAAGAATATTTCATAAGGCGTTTTCCATCCGAGACATTTACGGGGACGATTATTCATTTGTTCTGCATATGCTTGTATCCGGCGGTCAGTAATTGAATCAAGGTCAGTTCCTTTTGGCAAATATTCGCGAAGCAAGCCGTTAGTATTTTCGTTAGTTCCTCGTTGCCAAGGAGAGTGAGGATCGGGAAAGTAGAAGGGCGTACCAAACTTATCAGTTAAACATTGAACTTTGGCAAACTCTTTACCCCTATCCGGGGTAATCGTTAACGATCTACCAGGCCATAGCTTCATTAAGTCGCTCAAAGTATCCGTGACTGCTTCTGAAGTTCTTTTAGCAGCCTTACCAATAAGCAGGTAACGAGATTTTCGATCAACCAATGTAACGACACAAGCCTTTCCGCTTTTGCCTAACACGGTATCACCTTCCCAGTGACCAATTTCTACACGGTTGTCAGCTTCTCGCGGACGATCATGAATCTTGTTGGGGATTGGAATCTTGCCTCGCTTTTCTTGATAAGCTTTATTGTGGCGAGACTTGCCGTGATGCCTTAGATGGCGCACGGCACTAGAGCTGCCAGATTTAAACAAATTATCAAATAAGCCATTGAAAATCCCACGGTAAATAGTCGTGGTACTGATCTGCACCGGATACTTTTCGACTGCCAAGCGATTCGATATTTCCTCCGGAGACCAAAGGTCTTCGCAGAAGTGTTCTCTCACCACTTCAAACACCTGAGGATTACTCAAAAGAGAGACTCTGCCACAGTTGCCTTTGCGCTGTTTGTACTTCTCCTGAGCCTTCGAAGGTGAATAGGATTTACCAGTAGAATTACGGCTTAATTCTCGAGAAATGGTTGAGTAACTTTTCTTGATATGGCTGGCAATCTCACGAAGTGAGTTTCCATGATTCCTCATTAAAAAGATAGTTTCCCGTTCATCTATGGTAATATGCTTGTAGTGGTCCATGGCTAAATTCCTTTCATGATTGTTTTCGCAAACATCATTTTACAGAAATTTGGCCATGGGCCATTCTTTATTTAATTAGTGTTGCACTTAAAGTGTAAATTCAAGA
>NZ_JAUCAP010000171.1:0-1116 GCF_030361045.1 Lentilactobacillus sp. TOM.63 | reverse complement strand
TAATCTCGGGATGACGAGAAACTGCGGATCGATCACTGACTAAATCAGTGACGGCGAACAATCAGCTATTGACAAAAGATCTGGCATGGCCTATTCTCAGGTTAATTAAACATGAGATGTTAATGAGAAGAGTAACTGGTTGGCTTACCAAACAGAGACTGCTGAATGCTGAAAATGCAGGCTAAACCAATCGGTGAAGATGAGCTCGGAGTCTTGTCGAAAGTGAAAGCTTTAGACACGTTGAGGGGTCGATATCCCCCAGAATATGATCTTTTTGATTGTATTTTTGAGGTGATTCAGCGTAAGTTGAATCACAAACTTTGGGTGGCACCACGACTAAATTCGTCCCTGGACAATTATTTTTGTTCAGGGATTTTTTGCGTCTAATGAAAATCAATCTTCATTTGAAAGGGAGCGGATCTGATGAGAATAAGTTCATCAGCAGAAAAAACATTTTTAGAAAAGGTATTTGCAACAGACGGGTTTTCAGAACATGATGGCGCCCTACTTGCCGACACATTAGTTGATGCGGATTTACGGGGCATTTCGTCCCATGGGATTCAACGGTTGGCTTGGTACACCAGCATGATCAAAGAACACATTATTGAACCCAAAAACAAAGTGAAAGTCCTAAAGGAAACGCCGACCAGCCTACTGATCGATGCCAATAAAAACATGGGTCAGATTGCCTCAGCATTTGCAATGAACAGCTTAATCGACAAAACCAAGAAATTGGGGATTTCGCTGGCTGTTATCCGCAACTCCAATCATTTCGGAACGGCCGGCTACTATGCCCGCTTAGCCGCTAAGCAAGGATTAATTGGGATTGCCTTGACCAACACGCGCCCATTAGTTGTTCCAACCAACGCGACTGAGGCCTTCTTGGGTTCCAATGCCTTCGCCTTTACTTTCCCGGCTGACCCCCATCCCTTTGTCTTCGATGGGGCGACCTCGATTGTTTCCAGTGGAAAGATTCAAGTGCTCGCCAAAAACAATCAACCCATTCCCGGCGACTGGGCGGTTGATGACCAACGACACGTGGTCACCGATGCGCAAAAAGTGGAAGACAATTTGGCCAAAGTTGCCTTCACGGAAGATGAGCCTGGCGGCGGAGTC
>NZ_JAUCAP010000170.1:0-1288 GCF_030361045.1 Lentilactobacillus sp. TOM.63 | reverse complement strand
GTTATTTTGAGTTTGTTAACTAGAAAAAATCGCAAATACTCAATTAACTTGCATCACTTTGTGATGCCAGGTTAAGTTAAAAAGGGCGCATGGTGGATGCCTTGGCACTAGGAGCCGATGAAGGACGGGACTAACACCGATATGCTTCGGGGAGCTGTACGTAAGCTTTGATCCGGAGATTTCCGAATGGGGCAACCCAGCAACTTTAATCAGTTGTTACTAACCAGTGAATTCATAGCTGGCTAGAGGTAGACGTGGGGAACTGAAACATCTCAGTACCCACAGGAGCATAAAGAAATTTCGATTCCCTCAGTAGCGGCGAGCGAACGGGGAACAGCCCAAACCAATGAGCTTGCTCATTGGGGTTGTAGGACTGAACATTTGAGTTACCAAAGTTGTTGATAATCGAACAATCTGGGAAGGTTGGCGAAACAGGGTGATAGCCCCGTAGATGAAATCAATGACCCTCAGTTCAGGATCCTGAGTACGGCGACACACGTGAAACGTCGTCGGAATCCGGGAGGACCATCTCCCAAGGCTAAATACTCCCTAGTGACCGATAGTGAACCAGTACCGTGAGGGAAAGGTGAAAAGCACCCCGGAAGGGGAGTGAAATAGTTCCTGAAACCATGTGCCTACAAGCAGTTAGAGCCCGTTAATGGGTGATAGCGTGCCTCTTGTAGAATGAACCGGCGAGTTACGGTAACATGCCAGGTTAAGGTTTAAAAGCCGGAGCCGCAGCGAAAGCGAGTCTGAAATGGGCGTTTTAGTATGTTGCTGTAGACCCGAAACCAGGTGATCTACCCATGTCCAGGCTGAAGGTGCGGTAAAACGCACTGGAGGGCCGAACCCGTGTACGTTGAAAAGTGCTGGGATGAGGTGTGGGTAGCGGTGAAATTCCAAACGAACTTGGAGATAGCTGGTTCTCTCCGAAATAGCTTTAGGGCTAGCCTCGGACGTAGAATCATGGAGGTAGAGCCACTGTTTGGACGAGGGGCCCGTCATGGGTTACTAAGTTCAGATAAACTCCGAATACCATTGATTTTTATCCGGGAGTCAGACGGTGAGTGATAAGATCCATCGTCAAAAGGGGAACAGCCCAGACCACCAGTTAAGGTCCCTAAATATATGCTAAGTGGAAAAGGATGTGGAGTTGCATAGACAACTAGGATGTTGGCTCAGAAGCAGCCACCATTTAAAGAGTGCGTAATAGCTCACTAGTCGAGTGATTCCGCGCCGAAAATTTACCGGGGCTAAGCATATTACCGAGACTGTGGACTTGACCAAT
>NZ_JAUCAP010000169.1:0-1303 GCF_030361045.1 Lentilactobacillus sp. TOM.63 | reverse complement strand
CTACCCTATTGTATTCGGTTGAAAGTTGGATTATTATTAGTTACATATAAGTGATCCGGAGGCATTCTGAAAATGACAAAAATTGGTTACGCACGTGTTAGTACTCGTGAGCAAAATCTAGCCCGGCAAATTGAACAACTACAAGCAGCGGGAGTGACAAAACTTTTCCAAGAGAAACTTTCTGGAAAAAATGCTGCCCGCCCACAACTTCAAGCCATGCTGGATTATCTTCGTGACGATGATGAGGTAATTGTGCTAAGTTTAGATCGGTTAGGTAGAAATTCAGCCGATTTAACAGAAATTATGGAAGCTATTCGCCATAAGGGGGCCACCTTAAACATTTTAAATTTACCGAGCTTTAATAGTATTGAAGATCCTAACTTACGTAACTTGATTACCAATATCATTATTGAGCTTTATAAGTATATGGCCCAAGAAGAACGTGAGACAATCAAAGTAAGACAGCGACAAGGGATTGAAATTGCTAAACGGCAAGGAAAATATCATGGTAAAGTCCGTGAATATGGACCACATTCACCGAATCGACAGAAACGTTATATTTATAAAGAAGCCTGTCGTTTGCTAACGCGCCGGGAACAGGGAGAAGAATTAACCAAACGGCAGATCGCGCGGATGTTGGGGATTGCCCCAGTTACCCTCTATCGGATCGAAAAGTATCGAGCGGAAGACCAAATTAAAGCAGCTAATTGATAAAGAAGCTCGTAAAGATCCAGATAAGACAAAAGTTGCCAATTTTGCCCATCATGTGGCATACTCTGAAATTAAATGAAGGTGGTTTAACATGACTAAGCTCTGGTGTGCCAAGATCCAATTGACAACTAAACAGCGTACCTATCGCTTTTCTAATGATTTACAATTGGCCTTAAACCAAACGGCACACCCCCAGCAAATTTTACAAGCATTGATTGTCGTTCCTTTGGCCCCCTACACTGATAAGCAACAACCACCGATGGGAGTTGGCAAGATTCAGAAGATTTATAAAATGGCTTGGTTTAAAACCAGAGGCCTGCCAATTACACGAGGTCAATTGATGGGAGCAGCCTACTGGACCGAACGTCCGTATGTCCAAGTTGCCGGATATTTGACTCATAATTATGTTTGGTGGAGTCAACAACAAATTAGCAAAGACATTACCTATTGGCAACGTCAATTTTATCAGCAAACGGCTTATCACAGTCCCCTTTGGCGGAAAATTACCAATTGGCGGATTCGACGCCAATTAGGGCGAATTAAGCGACAACGCTGGCAAAAGAATATTCAATATTGGCATATTTAAAGTAGT
>NZ_JAUCAP010000168.1:0-1484 GCF_030361045.1 Lentilactobacillus sp. TOM.63 | reverse complement strand
GGCCATTTTAACTTCATAAGGAAACATAATAAAACCCCTTGAATTAGATTTCTCCAATTCAAGGGGTTCAGTTCAAACCAGAATGCATTACTTTTTTCGCTTAAATTCTGAGATCAAATCGTCATTGTTCTGGGCTCATCCCATAAATTTTATTGAATGTGTTTATCCCTACTTCACAGTAATTTGAAGCGTCTTCCCCAGTGCCGAAGCAATCCGGCTCAGCGTCTCAATTATGGTATTGCTGCCCTTTTCGATTTTCACAACTGTGGCCAGTGGTAAAGCCGCTTTCTTCGCCAGGGCTGCTTGCGACAAGCCCTGCGCTTCTCTGGCTTTCATCACGGTTGCGGCAATGGCAACCTTGGTGTATTCCAACTGAAATCCCGGGTTGTCCGTTAGTTTGTGAGTTCCTGCTGCTATAAATTCGTCCAAATTAATTGCGCTCATCATTCCACTACCATCATGACTTTAGGCTTCCAAGCGTCTCGTGAAGTCGTCGGGACAAGGTACAAGCCATAATCCCGATTACCAGAATTGGCAACCAGACTTCTCAGCTGGCTTTCAACCATTTTTGCGTAATAAGTCAATGCTTGAGCTCTTTGGTCTGCCTTCCAATAAGACTCGTAGTTTGTGATGACGGCGGGATTCACATCCTTCACCGCAAACTCGACCGTCGCATAATTCAAAATGTTGGCATTTGCGGCAGCATCCCGCGAGCTCATATTTGAAGTGGCCAACAATTTTGCCATCATATTCAGTTGCTGGCTATTGGTCCCCTTCCCCTTTAGATCTTGCTTCACTTGATTGATGATTAAGTCCTGAAACTCCGTCTGCGGCAAACTTGCCAACATTTTCAAGTTGTCTTTGAAAAATTGGTAGCATTCTGTTTTTGTATAGGCCATTTTGGATAAATCGGATGTGCCTGGTTGCTTTGGATTAATCCCCTTGGTGAGATAACCACGCCACACATATCCACTGGCGCTATTATGTTGATTATAGAGCTCGTAATAAACGTGACTCACGCCGCCATGTTGCATGACAACGCTGTTTTTGACATACCAAGTTGTCGTGGGATAGTTTCTCAAATTATGTAGTCGTTGCGTATGCAGCTGGTTCCACAAATAAACCGACTTTGTGGCCTTTGGATGATAGGCGATCGCCGAGTTTCGATGGCTTACCTTTGTCCAAACATATTGAGTAGTTGGAACCTGTTGTTCGGTTGTGACGGTACTTGCAGAAACAGAGTGACTAGCTCCACCGATCAAGAGACCGAATGCGATCACAACCAACCACGTTAATCGTTTTTTCATTTTATGTTTCCTCCTAATACTAGCCTAATTATTATACCAGAATCAGGGGAACAAATGTGTGCACTTTTGAAATTATCCGCAAAAAAAGAGACCGGGATCAAAATGAGGTGTACCCCAAAAGTTAAAGTAAATATTTGCTTGTCTTTCCTAGGCGGCACGGAGTCGATAGCTTATCGG
>NZ_JAUCAP010000167.1:0-1498 GCF_030361045.1 Lentilactobacillus sp. TOM.63 | reverse complement strand
GATAAAAACATACCCGTCAGTTTTCGAAAAAACACGAAAACTGACGGGCTTTTAATGAACTATGAATAATTCAGGATCACTTAAAGCATCTTAAAAAAAGCGCTCACCGGGATTCCCAGTGATCACCTTTTAAGTTACCGACTTCAGTCATCCATTAATGATGGGGATATTGATGACCAATCTCATAAACCATTTCTGGTTCCTGACTGATTCGCGTGTTTTTATTTAATGCATTGATCCAGTCCATTTCTTCATCAGTCATTTCAAAATCATAGATATCCGCATTTTGTTTAATCCGATCTGGATGAACGGACTTGGGAATAAACGAATCACCCCGTTGCAAGTGCCAGCGCAAAATGATTTGAGCGGCTGACTTACCGTGATGTTTGGCAATTTTCAAAATAACGGGATCGGCAAAAATTCTGCCCCGGCCAAGTGGTGCCCAGGCTTGAGTCACAATGTGGTTTTCACGATCAAAGTCAGTCATTGCCTCTTGAGATAAGTAGGGGTGCACTTCCAGCTGGTTCAAAACCGGCATTTCATTTGCCTTGGTTGCCAAATATTCCAGATGAACCATACCATAATTACTGGTTCCAATTGATTTAGTTAACCCTTGTTCTTTCAAAGCTTCAAAGGCCCTCCAGGTTTCAAAGAAATGTTGGTGAATTGGCCAGTGGACTAACAGAAGATCAACGTAATCCAACTGTAGTTTCTTGAGCGATTCTTCGACAGAGGCCATCACTTTGTCGTATCCTTGATTAGCTTCAGCGACCTTAGTGGTTACAAAAATCTCGTCCCGAGCAACGTCTAACTCTTTGATTGCTTTTCCAACAGCGGCTTCATTGCCATACATTTGAGCGGTATCAAACAAGCGATAGCCGGCATCATAGGCGATCTTCACTGAGTCAATCAATTCCCGTTCCTCAGTCATTTTGTAGACCCCGAGGCCTTGATTAGGCATCGTGTGACCATCGGCTAATTTAACTCTTGCATCGATTTTTTTCGTATCCATCAAATTCCTCCAATGTTACTTTAGTTTTTTAATGATTCTGGCAGGATTCCCACCGATTAGGACGTTGTCACCAAATGATTTCGTGACAACGGCACCTGCGGCAATTATAACATTATTGCCTAACGTGACCCCAGGGGTGATAATTGCACTACCACCTGCCCATAGATTGTCACCAATCGTCACTGGCCCCGGAATTTCGACACCGCGATTGCGCTCGGCAACATCAAACGCGTGGTCGACGGTGTAAATTTGAACATTCGGTCCCAACAAGCAGTTATCACCAAATTTAATCTTGCCAACATCAATAAACGTACAACCATAATTGGCAAAGAAATTCTCGCCAACTTCAACGCTGTAACCATAGTCGCACTGGAAAGGTGCCTGAATATCTACTTTTTTCCCGGTCTGTTTAAGAAGCTGTCTAAAATCTCTTAAGTAATAGTGCTAAAAACGCTAAAACGACCATTTGCAGACTGGTGGTTAATT
>NZ_JAUCAP010000166.1:0-1504 GCF_030361045.1 Lentilactobacillus sp. TOM.63 | reverse complement strand
GGGATAATTTTTCATAGCTTAAACTCGCTTTTTACATAGAAGTATATCAAAAATCATAGATCTTGGACAGCTTCTAAGGTAATTATTTCTAATTTTCTAAACTGGACATCAAGTGTCGACATTCTTCGAAGAGAATACTAATTACTAAGTAAAACTGCCTGTTTTAAGGACGACGTCAAGCGTCTAAACTTCTTACGACATATAGTTTCACCACTATTTAAAGTTTAGAACAAAACTAAAATAGTGAATCAACTATCCCGTCGGATAATCGATTCACTATAAAGCTTAGAATGTTTCTACGCCTTTGGTGACGATGACTATATGAATGAAATTCAAGAAATCGTCAACTTGGCTGAAAAGGTAGGCTTAGAGCCAAGCGAAATTCACTACGCCACCACTCTGACTGGCAACATTAGTCAGCTTTTCGCCTATTTCAACCAGGCCTTAGCATATGCGCATCAACATATTCAACACTATGTTATTGAAGCAACGATTTTTGATATTCCCGATGATGTTTTGGAAAATTCAACTATTTTAGAAAAAAGTGGCAGGGTTAATCGATAACCTTAGCATGACTTTGATGACGAAACGGATACTTATCCCGGCTAAGAAACCAGACCATGTTTCGGATCGACATTACTCATATTTATAAAGAAACGTCACGATTAACGTTTATCCGGTTAATCGTGACGCTTCTTTCAATCATTCATCATTTCATTTTATTATTTATTATGGATGAATATGGTTACCAATTAAACTTGGCCTTGATCTGGCGCTGTGACCCAGCTCCCAATAAGTGTAGCCCTCGATGGCTAATCCAATCAAAATACCTAACACGTAGAAAACTAAAATCGTCAACAAGTTCATAACTTGACAGTCCCTTCCTTTGATTATACCGGTCATTGCCTGATCCGGTACCGTCTTGTTAATTTGCTGCAAATCAAGGATAGATTAAAAGTTCAAAAATGGCAATAGGTCATTTGGGGATTTTACAAAATTATTCTCTCAAAGTAAAAAGTTCGAACTGATATCGTCAAAATACGAGGAACTAACACTAATGGACAAACGTTATAATATGCAATTAAATATTTAATATGCTTTAATTTTCAGGACTTGTAATTCTATTTAATATTCAATTACATCCGACTAACAGCCTATTTCTGAATGACAAACTTCTTGTTGGCTGTGATATAGTGGCCGTTAGTCAACTGATAACGGGTCGCTAATTTATATTTAATCACTTTTTTGACCCTTGAATTTGCACTTAAAGTGTAAATTCAGGTATACTTAATTTTTTAAGTAAAAAATTATTTTAAAGAGGTGAATATAAACATGCAAGGAGTTCTTCTCGCGCTTGTTCCAATTTTTGCTTGGGGTTCTATCGGATTGGTAGCTAATAAATTTGGTGGTGATGCTAATCAACAAACTGAAGTGCCCTACAATTGTTAGACAAGTAAGTCTAATGATTATGGGGCTTTTCTTGTGACAAAATATAGTAGTCAAT
>NZ_JAUCAP010000165.1:0-1543 GCF_030361045.1 Lentilactobacillus sp. TOM.63 | reverse complement strand
CATCATTTATTTAAGTTAGATACATATTATATGTACGAAGGCATTTCATTTACACAAGATTCTTGACGCTACCAAAACTTCATCAATCGTTTCAAATTGTTGAACGTGGCGCAGATTTTTGCGGCTGCGATTGAACCCAATCACTTGCATGCCCATGTGATAACAGGAATCTGCCAGTCGTTGGCCGATTGTTCCCAACCCTAAAATGCCAATTGTTTTACCATAGAGCTCCTCGCCGACAAAATCTCCCCGTTTGGCTTCAGCGGCTTCCTGCAAAGTTTCTCCTTCAGCGGCCTTTAAATTTTCCATCATCTCAACGGCACCATCAAGCGGCCGCACACAACGGAATAAGTTTTGAATGATTAATTCTTTAACCGCATTGGCATTCACCCCAGGGGTGTTGAAAACAGCGGTCCCATTGGCCGTACAGGCGTTCAAGTTAATCGTATTAACGCCGGTTCCAGCACGGGCAATCACTAATAACCGCTTAGAAATCAATTCATTATTGACGTGAGAACTTCTGACTAAAATTGCATCCGGCGTGTCGGTATTGGATTCCTTAAAAATATCCCCGGCAAAATCGGTTAAATCAAATCGGTCGATCGTTTTAACTTCAAACATTTTTTGAGCTCCTTTTAACTTTATTATTGTTAAACATATTATAATGGATAAATAGAAAAACATCTTGAGAAAGAGGTCCTGATTATGCATATTGATTTTGTCAAACTATCAAAAGACAAGCCGACAATCGGCAAAGACACCCAAACTAAGAATACAACTTTTGGTGACTGGGTGGAGATTGGCGCCAGCAATTTAATCGATAATAGTACTATTGGCGACTATACCTATACTGGTCAATATTGTTTCATCCAAAATAGTGATTTGAAAAAGTTCATTAGTATGGCGGCAATGATTCGCATCGGACCTACCAACCACCCTTACGACCGAGCTGCTCAGCACATTTCGTTCTATAATGGCGGCGCGTATGGCTTTGGTCATCCCGACACCGAATTTCTCGAACATCGAAAGACGATTCGAACCACCATTGGCAATGACGTCTGGATTGGACATGGCGTGATTATCCAAGCTGGCGTGACGGTTGGCAATGGTGCCGTTATCGGTTCCGGCGCTGTCGTCACAAAAGACGTTGCCCCCTATACGATTGTCGGTGGCATCCCAGCCAAACCCATCAAGGACCGTTTCCCAGATGAAATCAAAGCTGATTTGCAAAAGATTGCTTGGTGGGATTGGTCAAGAGAAGATATTGAAAAGTATTACTTAGACTTCAGGCTGCCTATTAAGGAATTTATTGATAAACATCTGCCAAGATAACGCGGACTGGTCGTAAGTTCTATAAACTGAGCCAAACAACGTGAGAGATCCAGTTAGAAAACTGATAAACGTCAGCTTCTAACTGGATCTCTTTTTGTTGCATTCAGGATAAAGAGGATGATCAATCACGTGTCTTTGAGGTGTACCCCAAAAGTTAAAGTAAATATTTGCTTGTCTTTCCTAGGCGGCACGGAGTCGATAGCTTATCGGC
>NZ_JAUCAP010000164.1:0-1561 GCF_030361045.1 Lentilactobacillus sp. TOM.63 | reverse complement strand
TTAGTTTGGATTGGTAGCCTATTTGAGCGATAATCAAGGCCATTTCCCCACGCGAGACCATCCCCGCACCAACGAGGCAAGCTTCATTCGAACTGAATCCGGCCCATTTAGCCCCACTTCCCGCTCCTAATATTTTTGTCAGTGTTGCCACAATCGTCAATACGATAATTAATAACAAATCGTGTTCTATGCCAGCTAGTGACATATTTAAACCAATTGAAACGAAGAATACAGGAATGAAAATCGCATAACCGATTGGTTCGATACTTTGATCAACTTCATGAGCTACATGAGTTTGTGCAATCGCAATTCCTGCAAAAAAGGCCCCAATCACTGCACTCAGTCCAATCAGATCTGCAATATATGCCATACCAAAACACAAAATCAGCGCCATTATAGTAGGTCCCACTGGATTCAATAATATGGTGCCTAGTCTAGCGAGGAGAGGGGCGATAAAACGCATCACGAAATAAATTGCGGCAAAGTAAATTAGCTGCTCTAAAAAAGTCAGAGCTAGCGGTATCTGGGTATCCGTACCAGCCTTTGTACCTATTAAACTGACCATAATGCTAAGTAAAACGACAGCTAGCACATCGTCAACCACCGCGGCACCGAGGACTGTTGAACCGCTCTTACTATCAAGTAAATTTAGTTCTTTCATGACAGCAACTGAAATTGAAACCGACGTTGCGGCAAAAATAACGCTCAAAAACAAGCTTTCAAATTGTGTCAAGCCAAAAACAATACCAACTGGATAGATCAGTACCATCGGAATCAAAACTCCTAACAACGCGACAATTATGCTAGGACGCAAATATTTTTTAAGCAATGTAAGATCACTCTCAAGTCCGGCGATAAACATTAAGATGATAACCCCAATCTCTGAAAAAATATGGATGAAATCATTGGCGTGAACCCAATTCAACAAAGCAGGGCCAAGAATAATTCCAACAAATAATTGACCGATCACTGCTGGGATACCAACCCTAGAGGCTAGATGGCCAAATAGACTAGTTGTAATCAAGATGATCACCAAGGTACCTAAAAATTCCAAACAAAAACCTCCTCATACAAAAAACGTAAACCCAGATACCTCTTACACACCCCTGAAAGAGAACACCTTGAGCTTACGTCAACTGATTTATTTATTCATGTTTTAATAATACTTCTTATATGCTAGCAAACTAATCAAAAATATTCAAGTAACGATAAGTTGTCACATTTAGTTACTTATTCGAAACACAGACACTGCCAACTTTAAAAGTGATTTCTGAATTTTCTTTATCTATTTTAAATATCTGGATCGTTTTCTCCAGCTATAAATCATGCTGGATACATAACCGAGCTAAAAAGACACCGTAGGTATATTATCAGGTCCAAGGAATCCAAACTAGCAGCGACCAAAACATCATTGATTTCTTGTTTGAGGCTGGTGTAATTCTTCTTTTCTATGATGAACCTTATAAGCTGTCCAAGATCTATGGTTTTTGATATACTTCTATGTAAAAAGCGAGTTTAAGCTATGAAAAATTATCCCAGCAATATTACTCGGCAACAATTT
>NZ_JAUCAP010000163.1:0-1594 GCF_030361045.1 Lentilactobacillus sp. TOM.63 | reverse complement strand
AGGCATTCGATTGTGTTATCTGAAGAATAACATGCTCGAATGCCTTTTTGAATACGTCCAATTATTTAGTGCTTACCGACAAACAGCTGATCCCAGAATTTAAGCCAAAAAAGCAACGCATTCAAAAACCAGAATGCGTTGCTTTTTTCACTTAAATTCTGGGATCAAATCGCCTTTCCCAATCTCTACTAATAACTTAACGCCAGCTTTTGTTTGTACATTCGAATTGCTTCAAAAGCTGAAATTGGCATTGATGTTTGTTCACCGGTCCAACAGTCATTATAATAGACCAATTTATCATCAAATCCGGTCATAATCAGCGCATGGGTATTAAAACCGTCAAATTGACCAACCCAAGTTACAATCGGATGCTTCGTATCAGCAAGGTACTCGCTCAATTCGTTAATCGGCTGACCACTTAAGTTGACCGCTTTTCCAGCGTATTTCGTAATCAGCTTAATTAACGCTGATGGATAGATACTGTCCCCATTGTCGGTAAATGGATCTCCTACAAAGCCCTTATTTGGATCAAAGTGGTCGTACGGCATTTCATGAGCAAGTGAAACTTTATCGACATTTGCGCCAGCATACCGCAGCATCATTGTCACGGCCGTAATTTCACAACCGGTCGGTAACTCTGGCCGCTGGGTAATGAGTGGAACGGAAAGTTTAGTGGTGGGCATGAAGAATCTCCTTTAGCTAACTCATTGGAAAACAACCCAAAAGTCACTCGTTAATTGAGCAACAAAACAACTCAATAGCTAGTGATTTTATTTGATCATCATGAAATTTAATTGACGAAAAGTCATTTCTAAGCTTCCCGTCTCACGTCTACATCTTCAACCAGTCCTTCAGTCTTCAGCTGTTCATCAATCCCATTCATGGCTTCAACTTCATCCTCACCTTCTACTTGAATCCGGATGTCGCTGCCATTAGGAATTCCAAGCGACATTACGCCCATGATTGACTTGAGGTCAGCGCGTTGCTGACGGTAAAAAACAGTGATTTTTGCTTGATAGTCGTTTGCGGCCATGACCAGCTGGGTCGCAGGTCTAGCCATAATTCCGGTTTCGGCATTAACTCGATATTCTTTTTCTAACATTTTAAATGTCCCTCTTTCAGATTTTATAAATGACTTTTTTATTAATTAACTTTAGTTTATAGTGTAAGCGATTTCAATTTTATAATCAATGGTTATTTTACGATAAATGGTGTCGAAAAGTGATATTTTAGTAAATTTTAACATAATCATTTAGCAAAATTCTGAACTTCTTTTGAAAGTAATTGTAATTCTATTTGATTCATTATTTTATAAATATCCATTGGCTTTTCGTAAATACTATTTTTAATGGAAGCTGTCCGTACCTATTAAAAAGCAATAATGATGCCCTTCTCTTTCAAACTTGGGGGCTCGTCTTTGTGGTTGAAAAAATTACGACTGAGCGTCATTCCGCGATTGCTTTCAATTTTCACCAGAGATATACTCAAAACAGTCTGAACTTAATCCGTATATATATAACCTGATTTATTCATAAAAATACACAAAATACCCATCAAACACATGTTTCACGCGTTTGATGGGTATTTTGCATTT
>NZ_JAUCAP010000162.1:0-1617 GCF_030361045.1 Lentilactobacillus sp. TOM.63 | reverse complement strand
TCAAACCGTTGCTCGTCGCTCACTAAAATGTAATCTTTCCCACTACCAAACCATAAATTGTATAGATGGCAGCAATCACAATCACGATTGCAAGCGTCATTTCAATTGGGCCAAATACTTTCTTTGCATGATTGTCTCGCTTCTGTAAGATCCAGAATACTGGAATCCCTGCAGCGAACAATAATGACATCAGCAATAAGAAATTGGCTCCTGCCGCGAACAACAACCAGCAGGCGTAAATACTTGAGATAATTCCAATAATAATGTTGCCAGTTCGGCCCTTGCCATGATCACTTTGGACCGAGTACTTCAGTTGATAGAATGCTGAGAATGCGTACGGAATTAGAATTGCGGCACTGGCGATTGAATAGAAGAAGTTATAAGCCTGCGCCGTAATCAAATACGTAAACATGAACAATTCAACCAACACATTTGTGACAGTCAATGAGGTAATTGGCGCCCCATTCTTGTTTTCCTTGGCGAATATCTTCGGGAAGGAGCCCTCTTTGGCGGCTTCATATGGCAATTGACCAGCAAACATGGTCCATGACAGCCAAGCACCGACAACTGAGATAATCAACCCCAGATTAACAACGGCTGAGCCCCATTTACCGACGATGCTTTCCAACAAGTCAGCCATTGCTGGTTGGGTTAAGTGTGACAAGCCTGCTCGGCTCATAACACCAAATGACAGCAACGTAATTAACATATAAATCAGAATAACAGTAATAATTCCAAGAACCGTTGCTTTACCAACATCTGAACGTTTACGAGCCCGGCCAGAAAAGACAACCGCGCCTTCAATTCCGATAAATACCCATACGGTTACCAGCATGGTGCTTTTTGCCTGCGCCATGACATCCGCAAACTGGAATTTACCAGATGGGGTGAACCAGAAATTGCCTGTAAACATGTTCAGCTTAAATGCGAATAAAACGATAATGATAAATAAGAAAATTGGAATCAATTTAGCAACAGTAATCACAACGTTGACAAATGATGCAGACTCAACCCCACGAAGGATCATAAAGTGGCAGGCCCACAAGATAAACGATGCCGCAATGATCGACCAAATGTTTTGTCCATCACCAAATACTGGTAGGAAGTAAGCGACCGCACTCATCAATAGGGTCGCATAACCAACGTTGCCAAGCCATGCGGACAGCCAATAACCCCAAGCAGAGTTAAAGCCCATGTACTTACCAAAGCCGGCTTCCGCGTAGCTGTAAATCCCGGCATCCAAATCCGGACGCTTCACGATCAAGTTCTGGAAGGTCATCGCCAACATGACCATTCCAATTGCGGTAATGATCCAGCCAATAATGATCGCACCAGGACCAGCACCAACGGCCATGTCGTGCATCAAGTTGAATACACCACCGCCGATGATTGATCCGACAACGAGGCCAATGAGTTCCATTAAGCCTAACTTACCGTCTTTCTCTTTCATATTGATTCACTCCTTTTAGGTAGATGTTTCGTCTCTAACTAAAATCTTGAAATATTTTCGATTGTATCGAACCTTGTTTTCCTTAACCAGCTGTTGGACCATCGCACTGGTGGTTTCGCGGGTCGTTCCGCTCACCTTGGATAACTCCACCAACGTCATTGGGTAAG
>NZ_JAUCAP010000161.1:0-1635 GCF_030361045.1 Lentilactobacillus sp. TOM.63 | reverse complement strand
ATTTTAAGATGAGAGTTTGATCCTGGCTCAGGACGAACGCTGGCGGCGTGCCTAATACATGCAAGTCGAACGCGTCTTGGTTAAAGATTTTAGGTGCTTGCATTTAAATGATTTAACATTGAGACGAGTGGCGAACTGGTGAGTAACACGTGGGTAACCTGCCCTTGAAGTAGGGGATAACACTTGGAAACAGGTGCTAATACCGTATAACAACTCAAACCACATGGTTTGAGTTTGAAAGATGGCTTCGGCTGTCACTTTAGGATGGACCCGCGGCGTATTAGCTTGTTGGTGAGGTAACGGCTCACCAAGGCAATGATACGTAGCCGACCTGAGAGGGTAATCGGCCACATTGGGACTGAGACACGGCCCAAACTCCTACGGGAGGCAGCAGTAGGGAATCTTCCACAATGGACGAAAGTCTGATGGAGCAACGCCGCGTGAGTGATGAAGGGTTTCGGCTCGTAAAACTCTGTTGTTGGAGAAGAACAGGTGTGAGAGTAACTGTTCACATCTTGACGGTATCCAACCAGAAAGCCACGGCTAACTACGTGCCAGCAGCCGCGGTAATACGTAGGTGGCAAGCGTTGTCCGGATTTATTGGGCGTAAAGCGAGCGCAGGCGGTTTTTTAGGTCTGATGTGAAAGCCTTCGGCTTAACCGGAGAAGTGCATCGGAAACCGGGAGACTTGAGTGCAGAAGAGGACAGTGGAACTCCATGTGTAGCGGTGAAATGCGTAGATATATGGAAGAACACCAGTGGCGAAGGCGGCTGTCTGGTCTGTAACTGACGCTGAGGCTCGAAAGCATGGGTAGCGAACAGGATTAGATACCCTGGTAGTCCATGCCGTAAACGATGAGTGCTAAGTGTTGGAGGGTTTCCGCCCTTCAGTGCTGCAGCTAACGCATTAAGCACTCCGCCTGGGGAGTACGACCGCAAGGTTGAAACTCAAAGGAATTGACGGGGGCCCGCACAAGCGGTGGAGCATGTGGTTTAATTCGATGCTACGCGAAGAACCTTACCAGGTCTTGACATCTTCTGCCAACCTAAGAGATTAGGCGTTCCCTTCGGGGACAGAATGACAGGTGGTGCATGGTTGTCGTCAGCTCGTGTCGTGAGATGTTGGGTTAAGTCCCGCAACGAGCGCAACCCTTATTGTTAGTTGCCAGCATTTAGTTGGGCACTCTAGCAAGACTGCCGGTGACAAACCGGAGGAAGGTGGGGATGACGTCAAATCATCATGCCCCTTATGACCTGGGCTACACACGTGCTACAATGGACGGTACAACGAGTCGCGAAACCGCGAGGTCAAGCTAATCTCTTAAAGCCGTTCTCAGTTCGGATTGTAGGCTGCAACTCGCCTACATGAAGTTGGAATCGCTAGTAATCGTGGATCAGCATGCCACGGTGAATACGTTCCCGGGCCTTGTACACACCGCCCGTCACACCATGAGAGTTTGTAACACCCAAAGCCGGTGAGGTAACCTTCGGGAACCAACCGTCTAAGGTGGGACAGATGATTAGGGTGAAGTCGTAACAAGGTAGCCGTAGGAGAACCTGCGGCTGGATCACCTCCTTTCTAAGGAAAAACGGAATCCTGCACATTGTCGAAAGTTTTGTTTAGTTTTGAGAGGT
>NZ_JAUCAP010000160.1:0-1646 GCF_030361045.1 Lentilactobacillus sp. TOM.63 | reverse complement strand
CTAACGAGAAACAAAAAATCTGTCATCAGTAATAGATAAAATCTATTACCAACAACAGATATTGTAGAACCCTTTTTCTTTTGAACTGAATTGAAGCTGAGTACATATGTTAAAATGAACACAAAGATGCCATCTCAATTTTAAAGGAAGTGATTAAAATGAAGTTTCTAATTACTTGCGCAGCAGCCCTAACTCTCGGTTGTGGTGTCGCTGGTCAGTCATTATTGTAATAATAACTCTCATGCACAGCAACCGACCCGAGTTGAACGTGGGTGTGGTAGTGGAATGATGAGATGATAACAGTGCCTTCAACAATTGTAATAGACCGATTTGAGAAGCCACTGGATCGTTAGAAATTAGCTTTTACTATTTACCACTCAGTGCAGCCACTGTTCTATTCAACGGTTAATGTTTATAAATAATAATTATTTCAAAATATTCATTTTTTCAAAGAAATAGTGACAAAAAAAATAGAGAAACGTTGAAAAAATATCAACGTTTCTCTTACTTTGTCAGTGGCTCTTTAATACCGGAGGTGGGGTTCGAACCCACACGTCCTTTAACGGACACTGGATTTTGAGTCCAGCGCGTCTGCCAGTTCCGCCACTCCGGCATAACAATATAATACTCTATGATTGGCCAACAATAAATGGATAAAGGCGGTAATCGGATTCGAACCGACGATGAAGGTTTTGCAGACCTCTGCCTTACCACTTGGCTATACCGCCATAACTTTGGCTAACCCAACTGGGTTAGCTGGATTCGAACCAGCGCATGACAGAGTCAAAGTCTGTTGCCTTACCACTTGGCTATAACCCAATCAAAGGGCGGTATGTGGGAATCGAACCCACGCGTGTCGGATCCACAAACCGATGTGTTAACCACTTCACCAATACCGCCATAATATTATTAACAGGGATAGTAGGAGTTGAACCCACACCGACGGTTTTGGAGACCGTAGTTCTACCATTAAACTATATCCCTATGATGGAGGGGAGTGGATTCGAACCACCGAACCCGAAGGAGCGGATTTACAGTCCGCCGCGTTTAGCCAGACTTCGCTACCCCTCCATGAATGGCGCGGGACAGAATCGAACTGCCGACACATGCAGCTTCAATGCATTGCTCTACCGACTGAGCTACCGAGCCATTTACCATCATGATAATAATACTTGTGTTGTGTATTCAATTTTCAAATACATAACAACGGTTCGTACGAGACTCGAACTCGTGATCTCCTGCGTGACAGGCAGGCGTCCTAAACCAACTAGACCAACGAACCAATGTTGCTATGAAAATGGAGGATACAGGGATCGAACCTGTGACCTCCTGCTTGTAAGGCAGATGCTCTCCCAGCTGAGCTAATCCTCCAATGACCCGTACGGGATTTGAACCCATGTTACCGCCGTGAAAGGGCGGTGTCTTAACCACTTGACCAACGGGTCATAAATTATTATTCGGTTACGGAGAGTAAGGGATTCGAACCCTTGAAACAGGCTTTTACCCGTTTACATCATTTCCAATGATGCTCCTTCGGCCAGCTCGGACAACTCTCCAATTAAATAATAACTCCGGCAGGCGGGCTCGAACCGTCGACAACCTGATTAACAGTCAGGTGCTCTACCAACTGAGCTATGCCGGAATAT
>NZ_JAUCAP010000159.1:0-1665 GCF_030361045.1 Lentilactobacillus sp. TOM.63 | reverse complement strand
AAACAAAAAGAGCCCTAATCACAAAGTGATTAGAACTCGAATTTAGTTTCACCAACAACAGTTGACGAAGAGCCTGATTACAACGCTTCTGTCTTGAGTTATTTTTAAGGTGAGTACAGGATTTGAACCTGCGCGCCGGTATTAGCCGGTTCGCCGGATTTCGAGTCCGGTGCATTACCACTCTGCCAACTCACCAGAACAAAGAATATTATATCAATTGTCCGGTGACTTGTAAATTGTTCATTCTTTTGTTGGTGCAAATTTTGTTTTGACAAAGCCAATTACTGCTGGAATGAGGGAAACGATCACGATACCAATGATCACCATTGAGAAGTTGTCTTGAACAACGGGGATGTTGCCAAAGAAGTAACCCGCACCGCAGCAGATAGCAACCCACAAGATACAAGCGGAAATATTATATTTTGCGAATCGCTGATAAGGAAAATCACTAGTAGCAGATACAAACGGGATTAGTGTCCTAATGATGGGCATGAATCGTCCCAAAAAGATAGCCATGGCCCCATATTTTTCGAAGAACTCGCGGGCTTTGGCCAAATCTTTTTCTTTAATGAATCTGCCCAAAATCTTGTTGTGTGGAATTAACTCGCCAAATTTGCTTCCGAAGAAGAAGTTCAGTGAATCTCCTGCAATTGATGCAATTAAGAAGAGAATAATGAAAATTCCGATATTTAAATTGTAATTGGCATTGGCGGCAAGTGCTGCAGCTGCAAATAAAAGTGAATCACCAGGAAGAAATGGCAGAATGACCGCGCCGGTTTCAACAAAGATGATTGCGAACAGTATTAGGTAAGCTGAATTACCAAATGTATTGACGATATTCACCAAGTGGTCATCAATATGGAGAACAAAGTCGATTAATGTACTCACAAAATCATTCCTTTTAAATTTATTATTTACGATTCTATCAGATAACGGTAGAATGAGCCAATGTTGTTACCCACCTTTACTAAAAAACAACTTTTATTGTGACATCGATATTTCCGGGGTACAATATTATTCAGGATAATCTAAGTAGGTGGTATTTATGCAATTAAAAATAGGAATGAAAATAACGGGAGTGGTCACTGGTGTTCAGCCATATGGTGTGTTTGTTGACATTGGTGATAAGAAGCAAGGGTTAATCCATATCTCTGAGTGTAAAGCAGGATATGTCGATAATATCAACAGGTTATTCAAGGTGGGACAGATGGTTGAGGCGTTAGTGATTGATATTGATGAGTATTCGGGCAAAGTTTCTTTATCAACCCGAAGCCAGAATGCGCGACTTGATGTGTTGCAACATCTAAGTCTTAATCGACCGCAACATATTCATTATTGGACCAATTACCGTTTGCAGTTCGGCTTTTCAAGCATCGCTAGGCTCAGAGATCAGTGGTTGAGTGAGGCCGATGAGTTATTTAAGTAAAAAAGTGCTTGACCACCTCTTCATATCTTGGTAAACTATTATCTGTTGTCAAATATTGATCGGTTATCAATTTTAAAAAGTATGAAAAAACAACTTGATTTAAGATTGAAAATCTGATAATATTAAATAGTTGTCAAAAGCGATAAACAAGCGCTTACGACGACTTGGTAGACCTTTGAAAACTGAACAAAATTTTCGACAAACAAATGTGCAGGGCGTTCCGATTCATTTCGGAACCA
>NZ_JAUCAP010000158.1:0-1706 GCF_030361045.1 Lentilactobacillus sp. TOM.63 | reverse complement strand
GGTCAAGTGATAGGAGAGCGTTCTAAGGGCAATGAAGCCAGACCGTAAGGACTGGTGGAGCGCTTAGAAGTGAGAATGCCGGTATGAGTAGCGAAAGATCAGTGAGAATCTGATCCACCGAATGACTAAGGTTTCCTGGGGAAGGCTCGTCCTCCCAGGGTTAGTCGGGACCTAAGCCGAGGCCGCAAGGCGTAGGCGATGGATAACAGGTTGAGATTCCTGTACTAGTTGATGATGTTTGAGCGATGGAGGGACGCAGGAGGCTAAGTTGTGCATCCAGTTGGAAAGGGATGTTCAAGCCACGAGTCAGTCAAGGAGTTAAATGCTTTTTGGCGGGTTGACAAGTGGTGATGAGGACCGAAATTTAGTAGGGAAGCGACTGACGTCACACTGCCGAGAAAAGCTTCTAGTGAGTCATCAACTACCCGTACCGCAAACCGACACAGGTAGTCGAGGAGAGAATCCTCAGGTGAGCGAGTGAACTCTCGTTAAGGAACTCGGCAAAATGACCCCGTAACTTCGGGAGAAGGGGTGCTGTGCGCAAGCACAGCCGCAGTGAAAAGGCCCAGGCGACTGTTTATCAAAAACACAGGTTTCTGCAAAATCGAAAGATGACGTATAGGGGCTGACGCCTGCCCGGTGCTGGAAGGTTAAGTGGATGAGTTAGCTTCGGCGAAGCCCAGAAATGAAGCCCCAGTAAACGGCGGCCGTAACTATAACGGTCCTAAGGTAGCGAAATTCCTTGTCGGGTAAGTTCCGACCCGCACGAAAGGCGTAACGATCTGGGCACTGTCTCAACGAGAGACTCGGTGAAATTAAGATACCTGTGAAGAAGCAGGTTACCCGCGACAGGACGGAAAGACCCCATGGAGCTTTACTGTAGCTTGATATTGGGTGTTGACACAGCTTGTACAGGATAGGTAGGAGCCATTGAAGCCGGAACGCTAGTTTCGGCGGAGGCATTGGTGGGATACTACCCTCGCTGTGTGAACACTCTAACCCGCGCCACTCAGCGTGGCGGGAGACAGTGTCAGGTAGGCAGTTTGACTGGGGCGGTCGCCTCCCAAACAGTAACGGAGGCGCCCAAAGGTTCCCTCAGAATGGTTGGAAATCATTCAACGAGTGTAAAGGCAGAAGGGAGCTTGACTGCGAGACAGACAGGTCGAGCAGGGACGAAAGTCGGGCTTAGTGATCCGGTGGTACCGTATGGAAGGGCCATCGCTCAACGGATAAAAGCTACCCTGGGGATAACAGGCTTATCTCCCCCAAGAGTCCACATCGACGGGGAGGTTTGGCACCTCGATGTCGGCTCATCGCATCCTGGGGCTGTAGTCGGTCCCAAGGGTTGGGCTGTTCGCCCATTAAAGCGGTACGCGAGCTGGGTTCAGAACGTCGTGAGACAGTTCGGTCCCTATCCGTCGCGGGCGTAGGAAATTTGAGAGGAGCTGTCCTTAGTACGAGAGGACCGGGATGGACATACCGCTGGTGTACCAGTTGCGCCGCCAGGCGCACCGCTGGGTAGCTATGTATGGATGAGATAAACGCTGAAAGCATCTAAGTGTGAAACTCACCTCAAGATGAGATTTCCCATTCCTATATGGAAGTAAGACCCCTGAGAGATGATCAGGTAGATAGGTTGGAAGTGGAAGTGCAGCGATGTACGGAGCGGACCAATACTAATCGGTCGAGGACTTAACCAAGTAGAA
>NZ_JAUCAP010000157.1:0-1723 GCF_030361045.1 Lentilactobacillus sp. TOM.63 | reverse complement strand
CATAAGGGAAGGCATTCCCTATTTCTATACAATTCAGAAATCTTTTATGCATTTACACAAGATATTTTACGCTCTCCTCACTCAATATTGGGTGAGGGCTTTTTATTTTTGTTTTGGTATAAATATATATATATGAATAGTCTTAAAATCGCTAGAAACGAAAAATAAGGCCCTTAAAAACGAACATAGCCGCTAAACTCTTGTTAAGATTCAGAAAAACTAACTGTTTGCTGTCAATGGTGGCGGACAATCAATGCGTGGGAGCATAGTGACTTGAATTTAATGTGAGCCGATTTTTGACTCGCTCCTTTGTGTTTTTTATTTGAAGTTTGGATCTGGTACAGTAGTACCTCTTTTAAACCTCTTTTAAACCCCATTTTAGCCATACTCTCCCAGGGAATACAGGAGTTTATAGATAGAGTTTTGTAATATTATATATTCATAAAACCATATTCATTAAAAGAGGTGCTTCATTTGAGTAATGAAATTGTTAAATATGATCCTGAATTAAATACAATCCCACTTCGAAAATTCACTCCTGTTGAAATGAATTTATTCTTCTCAATAGTTTCTAGAATGCGTGACAAGGGTGACGAAACTGTAAGGTTTTCATTTGATCAATTAAAAGAATTAAGTGCATATAAACCTACAGCAAATAACCGATTTATTGACGATATTGAAAGTACTTATCAAAAAATTTTAGGCTTACGCTTTGGAAGGCGTAGTAAAGATGGGCTGCATCGTGAATTTTTTGTTATGTTTACCGAATTTGAGATAAACGGCCATGCTGATGATCCTTATGTTGATATTAAAATTTACCCCAAAGCTATAAAATTATTAAATGAGCTGGAAAGTTGGGTTCGTTATGCTTTATCAGAATTCAGAAATTTAAAAAGTAGCTACGCAAAAACCATGTTTCGGTTACTAAAACAATTTAGAACTACTGGGTACGCTTACTTTTCAGTTGCAGACTTTAACGAGCTATTAGATGTCCCTAAAAGCTATAAAAGTAGCAATATAAATCAATCCGTTTTAAAACCCATCAAAGAGGAACTTACGCCTCTTTTTAGAGGCCTAACGGTTAGAAAAAAATGGTAAAGGCCGCGGAAAACCAGTGATTGGGTATTCTTTTACTTGGAAGTCTGAAAAGAAAAACGCTAATGACTTCTCACAAGGTCAATTTCAAGATGAACGTCAAAAACTCTTTAACATTCAGCATAATGGTGAATTAACAGAGCAGGAAAAATGGCGCGCCATTGACAAGGTTAAGGGGTTAACTTTAGGCTCTACTGAGAAACAAGCATTGGCTGATAAACAGGCCGAGCACGATAAAAAAATAAGAGATCAAGCAAGACAAGAAGCTCTTGCTGAACTCCAAAAGGGGTTTGGAAATCATGCCTAAAACTATTAAGGAACTTGCTGATGAGTTTGGTGTATCAAAACAAGCCATTAGGGAAAAAACTAGATGCAAACTTTAGTTGTTGTTAATTCGGGATATTTACTGTTAAAGCAACATTCATTGGTGGCAACAACCAGAACCAAATCAATTATAGTTTAGCTTGAAGATTGATACCTAAAGAAAACCAGTCGACAAGCAAAACTTAAACTTGGTTGTCGATTGGTTTTCTTGTCGTTTTTAACTTATAAGGTAGATTGCAAATTTAATCCGAATTTTTGGACAAATTTGTCAGCATAACCTGATACGGTGTTTGCCAGTCGAGTA
>NZ_JAUCAP010000156.1:0-1723 GCF_030361045.1 Lentilactobacillus sp. TOM.63 | reverse complement strand
AAGCACACCTGCTTTTTTTGCCTGCCTCACGGCGAGTGCGGGGTGAGTTTGAGCGGGAGCTCCCGCTCATTTATGGGGTCAAGCTAACACAGCTTGCAGGTTTGGGCAGCGCCCATGGTTTTATTCGTGCGGGATAGAAATTTGGAAATCAGGGGGGGCGAGGGAGCGAATTTTGCGACCGTACTACGACCCCCCTATAGGTGCCGAGTGCCAAATTTCAAAAAAACAGGTGCTTACCCTTACTCTCCCAAGGGTTACAGCGATTAAAAAGCGACCGCCGTTTGACCGCCGTTTTGACCGCCGTTTTGGTTTTCATGTATATAAAATGCACAATATTTTATAAAATGTTATACTAATTTATTGAAAGGCGGTGAACGTTATGGCAAATACAACAGATGAAAAAGTTAGAGTTGGTTTAGTTATGCCTAAATCTTTAAGAGATAATGCAAAAAAATTGGCAGAATCAAAAGGGCTTGATATGTCATCTTTGGTTCGATTGATTTTGATTGAGGAATTGAAAAAAAATAAATAAAAAAAGCGCCCTGTGCATAGGACGCAATCTAAAACTCTGTGAGGTAATTATAACATGACAGCAAATTATACTAAAGCAAGGTATTTTTCGTTTATTGTTTATCCAGAAAGTATCCCGACTGATTGGCGAGTATGTTTGGAAAAATTAGGATTGGCTATGGCGATAAGTCCATTGCATGATTGTGATGAAAAAAGGGATAGTAAAACTTGGGACGATAATAACGATGTAATTGTTAACGGCAAACATTATAAAAAACCGCATTATCACGTTTTATATATTGCTAAAAATCCTGTCACAACTGAAAGCGTGCGAAAGAAGATAAAGCGTGCTTTGGGTGTTAAGGCGGTATCTCATATCGAAATTGTTGATAGCGTTGAAAATACGTTTAAATATTTAACACATGAGTCAAAAGACGCTGTGGCAAAAAATAAGCATGTGTATGCTAAAACAGATATTGTTTATCTTAATGATTTTGATATTGACCGTTATATTGTTCTTGATGAAAACCAAAAGCGTGAATTGAAAAATTTGTTGTTAAATATCATTCGAAAAGAACACTTAGTTAATGTGATACATTTGCTTGATTTTATTGAAGTTCATGGTGCTGAACATGGTGTTCAAAACATGAGTGATGTGAATGATGTAATAACTGCTAATGCTGGTGGTTTTCGATTGTATTTTGACGCTAATTATCAAATGGGATATAGATATAATCGTAAGCCTAAAATTGATAAAGAAACTGGCGAAATACTAGAAGAAACTGAATGATGTGATGAAAGGACGGATAACTAGATCCGTCCTTTTTTGTTGTCGACTAGTCGACTTCTAGCACAAGTTTTTTGGTTTTAGCACAACTCCAATTTATTTGGAGTGTAAGTGCGCATTATCATGATAATGCGCACTTACACGTCATCTTTGATGACGTTATGCTAAACCCATTAAAACCTGCATCAGATTTCGCTTTGCTCAAACAAAACTGACTTGCGTCAGTTTGGAACATTCAAAAATAAATAAGTTCAGTCGCTAGCTCCTTCGAACTTTTTTATTTTTGAACGTTGATTTTAAAGGCTCTTATTTGCGTTCTAAGCGATTTTAGCTAACAGTGAGCTATCTAACTGTCCGTCAACGGTAAATCGACGTAGAACGGCTTTTAGCCGTTCTAGGAGGCTTTAAGGAGTTGACAGACTCACT
>NZ_JAUCAP010000155.1:0-1728 GCF_030361045.1 Lentilactobacillus sp. TOM.63 | reverse complement strand
AGTGAGTCTGTCAACTCCTTAAAGCCTCCTAGAACGGCTAAAAGCCGTTCTACGTCGATTTACCGTTGACGGACAGTAAATTATACGGGTAACAGCTAAAATGGCTTAGAGGGCAAATTAGAGGCATTTAAAAGCAATCTTCAAAGCCGATAAAGTCTGAAGGAGTTGACGACTGGACTTTATTGGCTTTGAAGATTCCAACTGACGCAAGTCAGTTTTGTTTGAGCAAAGCGAAATCTGATACAGGCTTAAGTGTTTTAGCACAACTCCAATTTATTTGGAGTGTAAGTGCGCCTTTGACATTTTCTTTGGATTTTTTCATTGCCATTTTTAAAGCAATGTGCACTTACACACAACAACTAAAGTTGGTTGTGTTATTGTGCTAAAGACTTGTATCAGAAGTCGGCTAGCCGACAACAAAAAAGGTGCTCAAATCGAGCACCTACTTTCCATTCGCTAATTAATCTTGTATCTCGCCAGTCTCTTTGTTTATATCGCCTCTGCCATACTTGCGTTCCTGATAAACAGCATCGAAATACAGCCTTATCAGTCCAGTATGAGCACGTAAAACCGAATTAACGACTTTAATACCGGGCATGCCATATTCTGAACCATGAGCTTTTAAAAAGCGTCTCAGTTCACGCATATTCGCCAGATTATGGTCATCAATCAAATCGCAAACATCATTCAGCATGTCGTCTTTATCTTCAACATCAAGCGTAATATAGCGATCAATGTCAAAATTGTTCAGTAAAACAATGTCATGCTTGCTGTACTTGTGCTTATTTTTAGCAATAGCGTCTTTAGATTCATGTGTCAGATACAAATACATATTTTCCATGCTCTGGACAACAATTTGTACTTTAGCAACACTCTTATCGCCTAAAGCACGCTTGATTTTCAAGCGAACGCTTTCTGCTGTGACAGGATTTTTAGAGATATAAATAACGTGATAATGGGCTTTTTTATATTTTTGCCCCTCAACACTGCTCAAATCTTTATCATGAAGCGGGCTAATTGCAATTGGAACGCCTAAAGTTTCAAGCTTTGTTTGCCAATCTTGTGGTATCGATTCTGGATAAAGTAAAAAAGTGAAGTATCTCGCCTTTTCTTTTGCCATTTGTTATAATCGCCTTGACAGAACAAGCATTAGTGAGAACTCGTATTTCTTGAAGGGAATGAGTTCTCACTTATTTTTTTGCTCTGATTCCTTTCTTGAATATTCTTCTAAAGCTAAAACAAATATTGCAGACTTCGAAAAGCCTTTTTCTTTAGCAAATTTTTCAACTAATTCATACTGTTTATCCGTCAACCCAATCGAAACTCTTTTTTTATTTTCAGCCATAATATTCTCCTCTCAAATATTGTAAACAAATTTTACTTTTATTCGCTTTTTTTGTCAAGACACTTTACATCCACACGTTTTTTTGCCAATTTTGTTGGCGATTTGTTGATTTTTTTTTAATCGCTGTATCCCTTGGAGGAGTAAGCCCGAGACCCCCTAAAATTCAATTTTGGCACTCGGCACTTAAAAGGGGGGTCGTAGTACGGTCGCAAAATTCGCTCCCTCGCCCCCCTGATTTTCAAATTTCTATCCCACACGAATAAAACCATGGGCGCTGCCCAAACCCGCAAGCTGTGTCAGCTTGATCCCATAAATGAGCGGGAGCTCCCGCTCAAACTCACCCCGCACTCGCCGTGAGGCAGGCAAAAAAAGCAGGTGTGCTT
>NZ_JAUCAP010000154.1:0-1730 GCF_030361045.1 Lentilactobacillus sp. TOM.63 | reverse complement strand
ATCTAAGCAAATTGTGGTCGTGACACCGTGAGGTGTTATTCTCACAAGCTCCTGAATTTATTCAGGAGTGGTTGACTTAAATCATCAGTCTGGGTTATGATACTTCCTCCTTCTGTTGCGAGCTTTCTTTAGTTTGTCCTTTGAGATTTTTACATAAAAAACCGCAGCATTTTACAATGGTGGTGACAAGACAATTTATTTAAGATACACCAAGCCTTTTTTTTAAAGCATCGGTGAGAGTTGCGGAAAAGTTGATCTGGTGTTGTTTGCCTAAATCGTTAAGGTATTTAGGAATAGTAAGTGTCTTTTTAACACTTGCATTTTCCTCTCGTTCTCTAGCGATGGTTGTGTCCACTTCAATTGGAATAACCAATTGATCTTGATTATGCCGTATATTTTGAGGGTCAGAAGGTGTTGGCAAATCTTCATGATAATCTTCGACGGTGAGCAAATATCCTTCTAGAGCATCATGAGCCATGTGAAGGGCATCAGACATATTATTGCCAAAAGTTGCTACATGGGGATCAAAGTCGGGGAAGTTAACTTCAATTTGGCCGTCTACATTCTTAGTGAATAATGCAAAATATAAGTACTTCATTATAATTACCTCCAGTTATGGATACACAAACAGGGGCTATTTAAGCCCTGCCTGTTTTAAGATACTGTAGCACGTGTGATAACACGTATCAGTTGTTTTGGAGGGAATGGAATTTCTATATTTGGTTCGGGTATGTTGAGTTGAGATGGGTCGACTGATTGGCACTACGATCAAGAGAAACCAGGAACGCGAGACCGAATATCAAAAAGAAGCCCCACACAATTAGGAAGGCTGGCCAGGCAACGATGCCACTAAAAATATGACTGACAGACATTCCAGCTTGCCAATCAAATAAGAAGTGCAGAAGGACCGGCCAGATTAGAGTGTTGGTTGCTGTTCGGACAGATGCCAGAATGACGCCAAAGACGAATGCATAAATGACTTGTTGAATGGTTGGGGTTAACGTCTGGCCATTGATTAAGTTGAGCAGATGAAAGATCCCAAAGAAGAGAGCAGAAGAACACGCTGTGAGTGTATATTTCAGGTTATTATTTTTAAACATCTTCAAGAATGCGTTGAACAGTAATCCTCTACAAATAAACTCCTCGAAGAAGCCTGCAGATAAAGCCATCATGGTATCCGAAACAAGCGTTTTCGCTCCAAAAACGGCAATCAAATTATTTACGATATGGCAAAATATCAGAAATAAAACGAGTATGGCAATTATCCAAACGATGCCGATTACTTTGGTTGCTTTTTTATACTTGATTGGATAATTGCGAATTTTGAGTGTTCTCAATATGTAAGTAATCAACCCAGCCGTAACTAATCCATACAATAATCTGACGCTCGCTCTAATAATAGGGCTTACCCCTTTTAACATAATATCCAAAATTTCGAGGATTAGAATTAATCCTGTTGCAATGACAAATTGCATAGATATGGAAACTCGACTTTTACGCATAAACTTCCTCCTAAATTCGAATGATCTTATTATTGCCCCTTTGGATAGGGTTTTCAATATTTTTCACTAAGCGCGTGCAAATTAAAAACAATCCACTAGTAGGTTACTAGTGAATTGCTGAGCGAGGCCTCGATAGTTTTCAAAAATTATTATGGTTCTACAATATCTGTTGTTGGTAATAGATTTTATCTATTACTGATGACAGATTTTTTGTTTCTCGTTAGAATA
>NZ_JAUCAP010000153.1:0-1757 GCF_030361045.1 Lentilactobacillus sp. TOM.63 | reverse complement strand
CAATTAACCACCAGTCTGCAAATGGTCGTTTTAGCGTTTTTAGCACTATTACTTAAGAGATTTTAGACAGCTTCTAACACTTTTAGTATAGAAGGGTAATGTTTTTGCTTGGTATTGATTGGGTAAAGAAATGGTAAAAAATAAGAGCGCGACAAGACCCGGGTTGACCCCAGAGCATAAGGCAGAAAATCCAGTAGCGAACGGTTTTTGTTCGTTACTGGATTTTTTGTCTTATGTGGCCGGGGTCAGGGTCGTCGGAGCGTATTTCAGAAGCCGAAGGGTGCTCAAAATATCATAACTGCTCAACTATACACATTCCAAAAAAGTCCCCCACCCAGCAGCAAGTCACTCACCCATCACATCTTCCGCCAGACCTTCAGCATAATCAGCATCGCCACAATCAAGGCGACAGAAATCCCCAAAGTCAGCATCCAAGCATATTGCATCCCGGCTAACGGGAGTTTCACGTTCATCCCATAGAATCCGGTAATGATCGTTGGCACAGCCATGGTCAGTGACCAAATTGTCAAAAATTTCATTGTATCGTTCAGGTTGTTATTAGCAAGGCTGTTGAAGGTATGATCGATTCGGTCAACGACTTGGGTTTCAATCTCAAACATCCGTTGGACCTGTTCTCCTTCAATTTGCACGTCTTCGAATAAATCAATTTTATCTTGGTCAGCACCGACACCAAAATGGGTCTTTGGCAAACGATCGAGTTCACTGAGATTGGTTTGGACCGCGCTGGACAAAAAGGTCAACGTCTGTTGAAGATATGAAAGTGAAACCAAGTCACTGTTCTTCGTCTTCCGGTTCAACATTTTATCCAAATAGTTGCGTTTCTTGGTAATGCCGCGAGAAATTGGGATAAAGCTGTCAACAACTGTAAACAGTGTTTCCATAATAAATGCATCGACGCTCTTAACCTCGGGATTATCCAATGCCGAGTAAAGTGCCGTGTTGACTTCAGGTATGTGGCTTTGATTAAACGTGAATAAAACGCCCTTATGGAGCAACATGCCAAATGGCTGGGTAATGTATCTCAGCGCATCTTTGTCGAGGGCATACGGCGCCAGAAAGATGAATAATTGGTCGTCCTCATTGATATCATAAACATAATTAGTACTTTCATCATTATCAGTGACGTACTCAATAATATCTTCATCGATGCCATACTGATCTTCGAGGGTTGCCCGTTCTTCGGCATTGATTTGAATCGTTTCAATCCATTTGGTTCCATTGATTGTCTTTTCGGGTTTGATCATTTAGTAATCCCCCTGTTAGTTATTAACCTCTATTTTAGACTAAAAGAAAAGAAGCCGCAGACAAATTTTTAAATTGTCAACGACTCCCAACTGCTAAACACTTTTATAAAGAATATAACGGAAACCTACTTATTTTTTATAAAGGTCTTTAAACGGTTATTTCAGCAAGCCAACCGTCTGGAGAATCAAGTAGATGTTCAAGGTTACCAGCACAATGGTGGCAAACCAAGCAGCGTACTTGACCCAAGTATGATTGGCGAACTCACCCATCAACTTCTTGTTACTGGTGAACATGACCAGTGGGATGATGGCAAACGGTAAAGCAATACTCAGGAACACTTGTGATGCCGTCAGTAATCCTTCAATCTTAGCCTCATTGCCATGATAGTAAATGGCAAAGATCAAAACTGGTGTGAGAAACTGTTTAGTATCTTTTGAGAAGTAACCTGATAAAAGCTAACGAAACCATCATGAGACTAGTGTTGAGCTTAC
>NZ_JAUCAP010000152.1:0-1849 GCF_030361045.1 Lentilactobacillus sp. TOM.63 | reverse complement strand
AAACAAAAAGAGCCCTAATCACAAAGTGATTAGAACTCGAATTTAGTTTCACCAACAACAGTTGACGAAGAGCCGATAAATCTTCCAAGGAAGCGGAAGATTTGTCTCAGTTTATTGATTGGCGGGGCATGTTTTGGCCCCTCTTTATCAAACTGACGGAATCCCTGACAAAAAATCTAAGTTAATTGTCAACTATTCTCGTGATTATTAAAAATCTTAAACCAACTTATTTGCCTAAGCGATGGGGCTTAACAATGCTACTAAATTGTTTGTTAGCTGAAACGTAGCGTCCGTTTGTTAATTTGAACCGGTTCATCCCATCAGAACGCTTATACCAAGCAGCAACGTGTAGTTTAGTCCCTTGTCTAACAAATCGGGTTCGGTCTCTCTTGTTAAACCTAGTCCCCTTATATTCATACAACCCTTTAGGATTATATGAATATACTGTTGCGTGCTTAGATCGCCAGTAAAGTGAGGCAACATACTTGCTGTTAGCAGTGATGTAGCTGCCATCGGACAACTTATAACGAGCATGACCTTGCTTATTGGTTACCTTAGCAACCATTCTAAAGTTAGCTGCTTCATAACGTGGTGTTCGTTTGTAGCCTTTGATCCGATTCTTCTTGCTAAACGTGGCCGATTTGTAACGGTAAATGGACCGTTTATTATAAACCTGGAATGACTTGTAGCCTTCAACATTGGGAGTGCTTGGATGTTTGGTTACCGTCGTTGAGTTGCCTGACGTGTTTGAACCGTTCGAATTGCTACTATTGCCGCTACTGTTATTGTTACTTGGCGTTACAACTATTCCAGTGTTAGTACCGTCATTGTTATCACCATTGTTATTGATAGCAGCATCGACAATCACTCTAGTTGTAGCAGTCTTTCCATTGAAACTATAAGTGACAGTGTAAGTGCCAGCTTTAGTGGTATCAAAATCAGCGCCCGTTACCTGTAAGCCTTGCTTAACGGCATCAGCATAATTCAATTGTTGACCTTGCTTAGTAGTTGCGGAAATAAAGCCCTGACTTGCATTAAACCTACCACCATTAGTTAATTCAATAGTTGGCACAGTCTTCAAAGCGGTTTGATCAGCATTGACAGTGACCACAGAAGTGGCCGTTTGGCCCTCGTAAGTGTAGGTCACCTTGTAAATGCCGGGTTTGCTGGTATCAACTTTATCACCACCAACCGTCACTTTACTAAAGTCTGCATCACTGCCATCAGCTGATTTGGCTGAAACGAAACCATCTCTGGCGGTATAATTATCGCCAACATAAAGATCAATATTCTTCGCATTAACCGCAGACTGGTTTTTAACCACGTGAACCGTTACATCTTTGGTAACGCCGTCAAATCTCAGCTCCACTGGATAGTCACCAACTTTGGTTGGATCAACAGTTCCGGTAATCGTTAAACCAGCGGCTTTGGCTGCATTATAATCCGTATATTGCTGGCCATCATGGTTAGTCGCTGAATCAAATAATTTAGTAGTATCGAAACTGTCTTGAGTATCGGCAATGATCGTGGCATCATGAGCTGAGATTGCAGCTAAACTATCAGCAACAGTTACCGTAGCGGTCTTAGTGATTCCGGCATAGGTGTAGGTAACTGTGTAGGTACTAGCTTTGGTGGTATCAACTTTATCACCGCCAACCGTTACTTTGTTAAAGTCAACGGCGTTGCCATCTTTATCCAAAGCATTAATGAAGGCATCTTTATTAGCAAAGGTATCGCCAACGTGTAGCGCTAGGTCCTTAACATTTAGAGCCGTTTGATTGGCCAATACAGTGATCTTGGCGGTCTTTGTAATCGAACCCACTTGGTAAGTAACGTTGTAAACACCTGG
>NZ_JAUCAP010000151.1:0-2003 GCF_030361045.1 Lentilactobacillus sp. TOM.63 | reverse complement strand
GGTTCAACTAATTCTTTTTCAGCGTTTTTCGTACTTCGCCGTATTTGTATATAGTTTCCCAATATGTTTATGTCTGGCAACGGACCCACTTAATCTAATATTTATTATTATGATAGACCAATTTGCCTATTAACTTAGTCTCGGTGTTTTTTTTCTAAAGTTGCTAATAATGCATCAATCCGTTGTTTAACTCGGGTTCGTTGGGTTGTATCAGTTAACAGTACTAACGTATCACCTTCATGAATCAAGGTGTCACCATGTGGAATCACTTCTTGTTCACCACGCCGGATTCCAATGAGCAGTGCTTCTTTAGGCCATGGCATGTCTCGGACCATTTTGCCGTTTAAGGGACTGCCAAAGAAAACCGGTATTTCCAAATGATCAGGTCGATGAAGTTGCTGAACAGTTTTAGGCATTGTCATCTGCTTAAGCAATGCTTCATAGATTGGTGCACCGCCTAATAAATCAACAACAAGGTAAGCAGTTAACGATATGACTGCTAATGGCATTAAATGTGTTAAATTGCCAACCATTTCTGTTACCAGCAAGATAGCTGTGAAGGGAGCTTTTCCAATTCCAGCAAAGTAACCGGCCATGGAAAAAATGATTAGGTTCATGATATAGACATGCGATAATAATCCTAATTGATTCATTAAGACGCCATAAACCGCACCAATCACAGCACCTAAAGAAAGAATCGGCAAAAAAATACCGCCAGGTAATCCGGAACCATATGAAATCATTGAAAAGACGAATCGTATAATAAAAATTGCAATTAGTACAAACAAAGGTGGAACATACTGGCCAAATCCAACAATTAATCCATTACCACCACCGAGTAAATTTGGCGAAAAGTAACCAACTAAGATTACCAGCAGAAATGGTACGATACCTTGTATTGGGCGTGGCAAATGTGTCAGTTGATGATACCACCGAGGCATAACTAACAAGACCCGTTGATATAAGTAACCAAACAATCCCAAAACAATGCCGAGTAAAATTAAGTGCCAATAATTTGATACTGGTAAACTACGTGAATAATTTAAATGTAACACGGGAACAAGTCCGAAAACATTCAGCGAGATAAAATTTGAACCAATTGCTCCGGCTAATGCTGTTAACCAAACCAGCGGTGAAAAATTATGGTAAATCTCTTCTAAGACAAATAGAGTTCCAGCAATGGGAGCATTAAACGCCGCTGCTAATCCAGCAGCGGCGCCTGATGCAATTAGCAGTCGGCGATCAGTTCCTGATAACTTAAACCCAGCAGCGAAACCTTGACCAACTGACGCACCTAATTGAATCGACGGTCCTTCTCGTCCGAGAAATAATCCAGGTCCCAATGCCAGAATACCACCGATAAATTTTCGCCAAAGAATTGACCACCAGTGCATTTCCAATTCGCCAGCCAATTGACCTTCAACTTGCGGAATTCCGGAACCAGAGATATAAGGTTCTCTCTTGAGAAGTCGAGCCACAATTAAAGCTAAACCAAGGTTGATGCCAATCAACAATGCCCATTCCCACCAAACAAATGGCGCGATTCGTAAGTATCTATATACCAATCGACTATAGTGCAGCCCTATCTCAATACAATAGCGAAATAAGCTAACAACGGTGCCACTCATTAAACCCACAAGCAGGCCGAGTAAAACAAATCGCAAACGAGTAACGTCAAATTTTTCTTTTACAAGCTGTATCAAATAACTAATCCTCCATTATAACCAATATTATATAATTTAGTGCTTAATTAAACTAGGCAATATCTCGATGAAATCTAGTAGTTATTTTTCACAGAGAAGGGGTGTCATACCGCTAAGATGTTTTAGTAGTTTATATGACGAGCCGCATGTTTGAGTAGTAATGGTGCTAATAACGTTGTTAGGATAATGGCAGTGATAATTGCCGAATAGTAATCATCACTGATTAGTTTGGATTGGTAGCCTATTTGAGCGATAATCAAGGCCATTTCCCCACGCGAGACCATCCCCGCACCAACGAGG
>NZ_JAUCAP010000150.1:0-2009 GCF_030361045.1 Lentilactobacillus sp. TOM.63 | reverse complement strand
CCGAATTAGATAAAGTCTATTTGGTTTGCGGCAAAACAGATTTACGCAAAGGAATTGATGGGTTAGCAACAATCATCCAAGATCAATTCGACTTAAATCCATTTTCACCCGCATTGTTTCTATTTTGTGGAACACGGAAAGACAGATTTAAAGCTATCTATTGGGAAGGTGACGGCTTTGTATTACTTTACAAACGTTATGAATCAGGACATTTACAATGGCCAAGAACCGCAGTGGAAGTCCGGCAATTAACAAATCAGCAACTAGAATGGTTACTAACCGGGCTGACGATTGAACCATCGGTTCATCGTGTTAGACCAGGAAATATCTATTGAAAGTCTCGCTCCGTTAACCTTTCTAAAAGGTATAGTCAAGGTCTAAACTTCATGATATGATCATTGAAAACCAACCAAGGTGGTGAAACCAATGGATATCATTGAGGAGCTTAAAAAAATTAATGCCAGTCAACAGGCTCAAATTGAAGAGCTTATTAGGCAGAACCAAATTTTAACTGAACAGGTAAAATATCTTCGTAACAAATTATATGGTCACTCAAGTGAAAAAACGATTAATGATGGCCAAACATCTTTATTTGATGACGCCAGTAATGGTGTTTTCGAAGACCCAGAGTCAACTGGAGAACAAATCGAAATTGTCACAGTTCGTAAAAAGAAAAGGCAAAGTCAAAAAGCGAAAATCACGAAAGACCTCCCGGTAAAGGAAGAACTGATTGAATTAGCTGAACATAATTGCCACAATTGTGGCAATGCCTATCAGATATTTAAACGGTTGATTGGAGACAAATTTCATCTCCGACCAGCTCAAGCATACATAGTTCGTCGGTATCAGGAAGTTGGCAAATGCCAACATTGTTCAGAGGACGTCAATTACGATGGCGACCAATTTGTTTCGGCAACTGTCCCACAATCATTCATGGCCCATAGTTTGGCTTCAGAAGATTTAGTCGCAACAATTATTGCCAATAAATATGAATTAGCCTTGCCACTTTATCGTCAACGACAACGTTTAAAGGGATTGGGACTATCGGTATCCGAAGCCACCTTAAGTAATTGGGTGATTTATGGATCGGAGCGGGTTGCTTTAGTCGATCAGTTGCTTTTCAGGAAGCTTAAGCAGCAACCATATTTGCATGGTGATGAAACACCGATTCAGGTTTTACGAGAATCAGGGAAATCGCCAACCTCTAAATCATTTCTATGGGAAATGCGATCTGCCGCTAACGCGGCTACTTCAATTATCCATTTTCATTATGACCCATCTCGAAGTGAAAAAGTGGCTCGGAAGATTTACGAAGGCTTCAGCGGAACTCTCGTCTGCGATGGCTATGCGGGTTACAATCACATTCCGCCAGAGATTCGGCGGGCTGGCTGTTGGGCGCATGGACGACGAAAGTTTGTGGATGGCACTAATGGAATTGAGAGCCAAAGGAGTCTTGGCCGCAAATTTGTCAAAAAGTTCGATCAATTATTTGCGATCGAACGAAAAGCTCAGGGCTTTTCACCACAACAGTTGTTAGAGATTCGACAACGAGAGTCCAAACCAATTGTCGATAGCATATGGCAGCTAATCAGTGAAACTACCCCTATCAACAAGTCTAAGTTGGGACGCGCTTATACCTACATGGTGAATCAGCGTGAACAACTAGAGGTCTTTTTAAATGATCCTGGGGTGGCCATTAGTAATAACATTGCCGAACGGAGTATCAAAACTTCGGTCATTGGTCGTAAGAATTGGCTTTTTAGTACCGGCCAGCGCGGAGCCAAGGCTAACGCCCTCTTCCTAGGCCTATTCGAAACGGCCATTGCCAATCATTTAGATTTCAAAAAATACTTAGTCTATCTGTTCACCTACTTGCCTCGGTTAGGAGATTCCCCAACTGACGAGGAGTTAGAGGCTTATTTACCATGGGCTAAAGCAGTACAGCAAAGCTGTGCAGCTTAACTGTAAAAACTTAAAAAGGCATTCGATTGTGTTATCTGAAGAATAAC
>NZ_JAUCAP010000149.1:0-2032 GCF_030361045.1 Lentilactobacillus sp. TOM.63 | reverse complement strand
ACAACAAAAAAGATCTCCCACACGAGGAGATCTCCAAAGGATAGAAACTATCCTTCAACACCATTTGACAAACTTCCTATATTTCTTATAAAAGATCAAATCGTCATGACGTTGCTTATAGTCCATGTTAGTAAACCAACGCACGCCCTTAACTCTAATATATCGATGCCCTTGCTCATCAATTCGTATTCCCGAAGCCTTTAACAGGTCACTCAAAATAGCAAATTTGTTTTTGAGATTCAGCACTTTAATCAACTCTGGTCCCAACATCAACTGACTAGCCCAGTTATGACGCCGACACTCACCTGCCACACCGTAGCAATTATCGAAGATTTATACCGCCAATGGACCACAAGTATTTGATTTGAAAAGCGCTTTCACAACTGTTATAGTATTAGTGTAACCAATAGTTATGAAGAGGGGTTCATTATGACAACTTACAATTATGACTTTCCAAAATCAAAAGCACAACTCAATCAACTGATTGCCGATATCAGCCAATTAAAGGTCAACGTTCAACAAACACACTGGTATATGCGCGGTGAAAACTTCTTCCGTCTCCATCCGCTGATGGACGAATATGGCGATCAACTAAGCGAACAGCTCGATCAAATTGCAGAACGCTTGATTGCTTTAAACGGCAGCCCACTGGCAACAACTCACGAATTCATTGAAAATACTGGCCTACCAGATGACAAAGTCGCTTTTGATCAATTAACGATGACTGAATTCATGCAACGGCTAGTTGATCAATTCAAGTACCTACGTGACCAATACCAAAAAGGAATCGAAGTTACTGACGAAGAAAAAGACTTCCCAACTCAAGATATGCTTAATGGCTTCAAGGATGAAACCGATAAAAATATTTGGATGATCAGTGCTTATCTAGGCAAAGCACCATTCGCTGACTAATATAAAAGACCATATGGCTATAAACGAGTAGCAATATGGTCTTTTTCTTATGCTGAAAAAATAGCAACCAATAACACGGCAATAACTCCCTGAATTATTCACCATAAGTTCTCCAAGCACAGCGTCACCCCGTTATCATGGGCGGTACTGTGTTTTTTATTTTTCACCTTTTTAGTGCAGAAAAAGAACCTCCGATTTGGTATAGTTGATTCACCACAAGTCAGCTATCCACCAAAAGAAAGAGGTCCTTCTCATGGCAACTTTACCGGAAAAACGAGTTAATTTCAATCCTAAATTACATATTTCGCACACTGGTGGTGAACTTTCCACTGATGCTGGGCTAGTGTTGGTCAAAGAATTAATGGCGCAACTCAATTTCACGACCTTAGCGTATCAATTAGTCCATTTTGATGACCAGCGCCATTACGCTCGTTACAGCAACGTTAGTCTACTAGAGCAGGTCGTGCTGCAGTTGATCGCCGGCTACCCTGCCGATCTAGCTGCCACTAGTTTGCGCGATGACCCCACATTTAAATTACTATTGGCACAACCCCAATTGGCCTCACAACCGTCGTTATCCCGTTTTTGGCAACGCTGTGACGAGCAGACCATCACCTCATTACAAACGTTGAATCAAGCATTGCTTGACCAAGCGTGGACTGGCGCCAAGCAACAACAGCTAATTCTCGATATTGACTCGACCCATGCCGATACTCATGGTCATCAGGAAAAAACGGCCTTTAATGCGCATTACGGTACCACGGGTTACCATCCGCTGGTCGCTTTTGACGGGCAAACGGGCCACTGTTTAAAGGCTCAATTGCGCCCAGGTAATGTTTATACCAGTACGGATATTGCCCCCTTTATCACACCACTACTACAGCACTATCATCAAGTCAAACCGAACGCTGATATCTTGGTCCGCGGGGATAGTGGCTTTGCGACTCCAGAATTATACGAAACTTGTGAAGCCAACGACACTTTTTACTTGATCCGCCTGAAAGCCAATCGGCGGCTGAACCAACTGGCTGAACGTTTTGTTCAGAAGCTGTCCAAGATCTATGATTTTTGATATACTTCTATGTAAAAAGCGAGTTTAAGCTATGAAAAATTATCCCAG
>NZ_JAUCAP010000148.1:0-2095 GCF_030361045.1 Lentilactobacillus sp. TOM.63 | reverse complement strand
TAAGATCCGCTGAAATTGCGCCAGAATTGGAAAATGTTGGGCAATCCCGTCAACGTTCCAGATCAATGTTCTGCCGGCAAGCCAGGGGATGCTGTAAGTTAATAAGCAAATTGAAACAAATGCAATCGTATAAATCAAAAAAATTGGCAGCTTAAATGTCCGTTTTCTCAAATGAGTACTCGTTTGCATGAAAATGCCTCCCAAATCATTATCTTTATTGTCGGTGTTTACCAGCAATCTGACAAGCCATGGATTAAAATTTTAAGTTTTATCTTACGTAACTTTGTCACAACAAGTGTGAATTATTTGTTGGTAGGTGATGAATATTTTGTGAATGGTAAACATATTTATACCGAACAAATTAGAGAGAATCCTTAATTTGCGGGAGAAACTGATTGTTCACGGCTTTTTTATATTCTAATTAAAACGTTATCTTCTAATCTTATTAATAGACATTGTATAAAAAACCGGTTATTCTTACTCGTGAATGGATTATTAAATCAAAAAATTAATAATAAGTTCTCTTTGCAATTATCGGATTAATTCTGTTAAAAATCTCTCGTTTTCAATGACAGAAATTGTACGATAGCGTTTTCAAAAAAGGCTATGATAGAGTTGTACTTAAAGGAAGAGGAGGTAACAAGAATGACAAGTCCAATTCATGTAACATCTGAAATCGGTAAGCTCAAAACGGTATTACTGAAACGACCTGGTAGGGAAATTGAAAACTTCACCCCAGATATGATGCCACGCTTACTGTTCGATGACATTCCATATTTACCAATTGCACAAAAGGAACATGATTACTTTGCCGACACCCTTCGAGATAACGGGATTGAAGTCCTTTACCTTGAAAAACTGGCAGCTGAAGCATTGGATGCTGGTGGTGACAAAGTTCGTGATGACTTCTTAGAGCAAATGTTAACCGAATCCGGATACGCAACGGGCACGATTCATGATGCCTTGAAAGAATATTTAGACAGCATGAACAACCAAGACATGGTCAATAAGATCATGGAAGGGGTTCGGAAGAACGAAATTGATTTTGTGCCAACAGATTTAGTGAGTGCTGCTGAGACAGAAGACTATGAATTCTACATGGATCCAATGCCTAACCTGTACTTTACCCGTGATCCATCGGCATGTATCGGCGAAGGATTGAGCATCAACCACATGACGTTTGCTGCCCGGCAACGTGAATCTTTGTTTAATGAAATTATTATTGATCACCATCCACGGTTTGCTAACAAGGGCGTTCACGTATGGCGTGATCGAAACCACGATACTCGGATCGAAGGTGGAGACGAATTAGTCTTAAATGACCATGTGATGGCTATTGGCGTTTCCCAACGGACATCTGCTGACGCAATTCAAGATATTGCGAAGAACTTATTTAAGGATGGTCATTTTGACACAGTCATTGCGATTAAGATTCCACATAATCACGCAATGATGCATTTGGACACTGTGTTCACAATGATTAATTATGACCAATTCACGGTTCATCCAGGAATCTTAGGCGAAGGTGGCCACATTGATACTTGGACAATTACGCCAGGTAAAAATGAAGGTGAGCTTCACCTGGAGCACAGGACAGATTTGAAGGCAGTCTTAAAAGATGCATTGAAGCTCGATGATCTGGACTTGATTCCAACCGGTGGTGGCGATCCAATTATTGCCGGCCGTGAGCAATGGAATGACGGTTCAAACACATTGGCAATCGCTCCAGGAGTTGTTGTAACGTATAACAGAAACTATGTATCAAATGATTTGCTAAGAAAACATGGCTTAAAAGTTCTTGAGGTCATCTCAAGTGAGTTGTCAAGAGGCCGTGGGGGCCCACGTTGTATGAGCTGCCCGATTGTTCGGGAAGATATTTAGAGTGCAACGAGACCCGGGTGACCCCGGAACATAAGTTAAAGGTATCAATAATGAATGCTTTTTGTTCATTATTGACAGCTTTGACTTATGCAGTAGGGGTCAGGGTCGTCGGAGCACGTTTAGAGTGCGGAACCAAGCGGTTAGAAACTGGAACATAAGTCTCCTTATTCAGAAATCCTGGTTTGGGGATTTTTGAATAAGGTGCTTATGTGCA
>NZ_JAUCAP010000147.1:0-2215 GCF_030361045.1 Lentilactobacillus sp. TOM.63 | reverse complement strand
ATGCAAAATACCCATCAAACGCGTGAAACATGTGTTTGATGGGTATTTTGTGTATTTTTATGAATAAATCAGGATAAGTTAGAATTGCTATTTCCAAGGGCAAACCCAATGCCAACAATCGGCGCCATTAAAGGCGAAATCAGCATCGCCCCAATGACAACCGGAGCGGAATTCAGATTGAGACCGATACAAGCGATCATAATTGCGCAGAACAAAATTGCCTGGGTTGGCCAATTGAGATTCAGGTCATCCTGAACGTTTTTACTGAGCGTGCTGGTTGAAATTTGCTGCATAAGAATCGCCTGCCTTCTAATTGATTTATTTCAGAATAACATACTGTTGTGATTGAGATTTGAATAAACTATGAAAAGGGCTGCACACAACTAATTTCACAAGCAGATATCACCTTGGTTATAACCCCCATATGATAATATAAAAGTGAGTACCAAGGGAGAATAGGGGGAGTTGCCTTATGAAATTCAAAAAAATGTTAGCGGTTGCATCGCTATCGTTAATGCCGTTATTATTCTCTTTTATGTCTTCTGCCAACATCGCATCTAATCCATTGACAATCACTGCTCAAGCCAACACGGCAGCCGATCAGCAAGCCATCAATGATTTGATGCCAAATCAAAAACTGCAACAATTAGTTTTGCTTAATATGAAGTACCAAGGGATTGTCAATCAAAATGTCCAAATGACCGACTTTACGCTGGCGACTTTTAAGGATGACTTAGCCCAGCTAACGTCGCTTGATTGGCCGATTGGTACCCAAGAAGAAACTAACGCGTTGGACCCAGTTGATGGGGGTAATGGCGTTATTGGCCCAGCCAACCCCGGTAATTATTCATTAAAGGGGGTTGAGGATGCCACCAATTTAACTAAATTTAGTATCAGTGTGAATTACGGTTACGGTCATCAATTTATGCGTAATGATATCACTGATATTTCTCCATTAAAAAATCTCACCAAGCTTGAATATCTGAATTTAGTGGGGAACCGGGTTGCGGATATTTCACCAATTGCCAAACTACCCAACTTGAAGACGTTGTACATTAACGACAATTGCATTTATAACCTGAATGTGTTGAATGCCAAACAGTATACGGGAGGCTTTAACTACTTGAATCAGGTTGTGGTATTACCCGCTGTTGATCTGTCGAGTAATTCCTATACTTGGGAGGCACCATTTAAGGATGCCTTGCCGCAAAACACCGAGACCAAAACTATTAAGCCATTTCAACCTTATGATCCTAAATGGATTGGTACCGGAACTAAAGCTTCGGGATTCCAGGCTGAGACCACATCACCGTACCAGCACATCCAGGTATTTAGAAGCGGTGTTTTTAACAGGGATGGAACTGAGGGAAGTGCCAAAGTAGTCGGTGATGATATTGACTATCAAGGATTGGCACCCCAGATTCAGCCAAGTGCTGATGACACTGACCCATGGGGAACCACGGCTGCCGTGATTCATAATCCGTATACCTATTATATGATTGCCCAGTATCGTTATTTTCCGGGAGGTGGGACTTACAGCTACCCAGTAATGACGTACTTTAAACCCTATACGATTACCCCATTGGTTGCCAAGCCGGTAACGGTTGACTACGTGGATGAACAAGGCAATACAATTCACGCGGCGCAAACAATTACCGGGTCAATTGATCAGGCCTTTGATCTATCAACCAGTCAGTATCAATTGAGTATCCCTGGTTACACGTTTAAAGCGTACGAACCTGCTCAGACTGGTAAGATTAGCGATCAATCACAGACCTTCAAGTTGGTATATACCAAGAATCCTTCGCCAGTCAATCCAGTTAACCCAGATACACCAACTGAACCAATCGCCCCGAGTCAGCCGGTCATTCCAACCACGCCGACTAAACCGGAGGAAAGTACCACCAGTGAACCAGCTAGCGTTGAGCAGACGGTGGTCTATTCACTGAAGAAGGTTTACCTATATAAGACTGTGAATTTTAAAAAGTCCGAGCGAATCGTTGGTTACGCGAAGAAGCCACGGGTATTTCGACCGATGTTTGTTGTAACTGGGTATCGATATTCTAAGGCGGGCAACTTGCGATATCAAGTTCGCGATGTGAATCACGAAAGTAAGCGTGCTGGCAAAACCGGCTTTATTAGAAGCTGTCCAAGATCTATGATTTTTGATATACTTCTATGTAAAAAGCGAGTTTAAGCTATGAAAAATTATCCC
>NZ_JAUCAP010000146.1:0-2326 GCF_030361045.1 Lentilactobacillus sp. TOM.63 | reverse complement strand
AATGTAATCAAAGATATTGGTTACTTCTGCGCAAGGAAGCCCAGGGCTTTTTTTAGGATTTCGTTCTCCTCAGACAGGGAAGCCAGCCGCTTTTCCATCGCTTTAATTTCGTCTGGCGATTTACCGGATTGAGTTTTGGCTTGGCCCTGGATCCACTTATGAACGGTTGAATAGCCAATGCCATATTCTCTGGCCAGTTGGGCGGCTGATTCGCCTTGTTTATATAGGTTGATGATGTTTTGTTTGAATTCTTTGTCGTAACGAGTTGGCATGTAAAAATTCCTTCCTTTTGAGAGACGATTTATTCATTATACCCTCTCTTAAAAGTTGTCTCAGGAATCAGCTTACATCCATGTTGCATGTACTAGAGGTACGGGAAACCTATATTTCGTAGAAGAGAAGAAGATTCCTAAAGGGTTTAAGGAACCTTAGGATAAATAAAAAATTTTTATAGAATTGCTATTTTTTCAATCGATGTCATCATTTTAACTTCAATGCTAACAAGATCGATCAATTAAATCCAGCTACAATTATAGCATATATATTGTTAACAAAAAGCATATATGCTATAGTTGTGATATGGAAAAACCAGAATTTGAAACTTACAAACGTCCCAATGGTCATGATGAATTCGATGAATGGTTACAGCAACTGCCAATTAAAGATCGCGCTAAATTACTGCAAGTGATTACAGATACGCAGGATCAAGGTTTACTAGTCGCTCAACGCATGACTTGGGTTAAAAAGATAGAATCAGCTAAAAATTTATATGAATTAAGAAGTAAGGTATCCAGTAATATTCAACGGGCATTATACTTTCACGTTAAGGGACCAAAATATGTGATTACCCATGGGTTTACCAAAAAGACACAAAAAACACCACCCGCTGAAATTAAACATGCGATTGAATTACGAACTGAATGGGAGGATAGTCAAAATGAAAATCAATGATATTTTAACCCGGGAATTAAAAGACCCTAAGTTTGCTGAAGCTTATCATGCTGACAAGGAAAAATCTGCCAGTGCCTTAGCGTTGTATCATACTCGTGAAGAAGCTGGCCTAACTCAGGCCGATTTAGCTGAAAGAGCAAACGTCCCTCAATCCACCATTGCTAGAATCGAACGTGGCGATAATGTAACGTTTGATAAACTAGCTGAAATTGCCCATGCTATGGGTAAAACAATTAAAATTGAATTTACTCAATAAGTTAGACCTTTAAAGGGGTATTTGGCAGCAGTTGATTTAATCAACTGCTGCTTTTTTGATCAAGCTAAATTAGCTTGCGCCGTTTGCGCAAGTTAACGAACTTAAGCGTGATAAAAGGCTTGTAATTATATAATTTGCATGCTATATTATTATCGTGAATGAATATAGCATAGGGGTTATATTGGAAATGAAAATAATATGTATGAAATAGAAGTCTACGAAGATAAAAAAGGCAATAGCGAAATTGAAGATTGGTTGGGTAAACTGAATGAGAGCAAACAAAAAGATGATCAGAAAGTTCTCAAAAAAATTCGTTATCAACTTAAAATATTAGCTGAATTAGGCACTGACATTCGGCCACCGCATTCAAAAGTGCTCAAGGGCTATAAATATCCAATCATGGAGTTAAGACCGCAACCAGAAAGGATCTTCTATGCCAGTTATGACGATGAAAGTTTTGTTTTGTTAAGTCACTATATGAAGAAGCAAAATAAAACAGACAAACGACAGGTTGAACACGCTATTGCTTTATTAGAAGATTGGCTAGAAAGAAAGGGGAAATAGTAATGAGATTAACAGATTTAGAGTCCAGTTTTTCTTCAATTCCAAATGATGAAAAATTTATTATTGATACGATGGCTAAATTATATGCAGAACGGATTAAAAATAAGGTTTCACAACAAGAATTAGCAAAGAAAATTGGTATGAAACAACCACAGTTAGCCAAACTTGAGACGTTAGAATCTGTTCCGACCTTAAGGACCTTAAATCGATATGCGAGAGGATTAGGTTTGAAACTAGAAGTAGAACTAGTGCCAGCTTAAAGTTAGGGAGAGACTATTGAAATTTTTATTAACTTATTTTTGGGGAAATACGATTGCTGGTTGGATAACTTTGTTTATCTTACTGCCTACAGGGGGAATGTTAATTTATTTTTTTCATAATTCAACTCTTGCAAAAATTTTAGGGGGGCTTATTTTGGCTAGCATGCTATTTTTAGAAGTATATTTTGAAAAAAAGGCTCAAAAATAAATCGCAAGGTTGAAGTGCCCTACAATTGTTAGACAAGTAAGTCTAATGATTATGGGGCTTTTCTTGTGACAAAATATAGTAGTCAAT
>NZ_JAUCAP010000145.1:0-2415 GCF_030361045.1 Lentilactobacillus sp. TOM.63 | reverse complement strand
AAGTGTTTCAATTGGCCATCCTTGTCTGGTAGCTTAAATTGACGCTTCCAGTAGAAAAAGGTATCTGGTGAAATTGGTAAGACCCGTAGAAGGTCAGTCAGCTTAAATTGGGCCTCGAGGGTGCAGATTACTTGGGCGAGTTCTTTGTTCGTTGCTTCATCGAGGCCAATAATTTTAACGCTTCATTTTTGATGCGTAACTCCAAATTTTCAGCTTCTAGTTGCTTAAGACGATTTTCTTCCAGAGAAAGTTTCTTCTTAGTTGACCGTTTCTTAGTCGGCTTCTTACGTTTATTTGTCATTTTAGGTTGCCGTCCTTTTGATATAGACAATAACCCATTTGGCCCCTGATTGCGATAAATTTCTTTCCATATCTGAATTTGTCTGGTACCAACATAACCAAACTTAGCCGCGACCTGAGTGTATGAGGCATTATTGGCAATCGCCCAGTGGGCAACTTCAACCCTGAATTCAGGGGTTATTTCTGGTGGGTTAAATAACACGTCTGTTCCATATGTTTGATAGGCTGAAACAAGCATCTGAAAAAGCATTACATGTATTTTATATTTATGCGCAATTCCGGTCAGAGAACCAGTACCAGAAGCATATTCTACAAGTGCTCTCAATTTTGTTCCTTTTGAAATCTTAGTCATAAAAAATACCTCCAAAGCTAAAGTTTTTACTTTAACTTTGGAGGTATAGGTCACAATCGTAATAATCTCTTTTTGTGTCTTAAATATCTAATTAACCACCTGGCTCATTCCAGTCTGATAATCAATCCTCACCCCAGCCTGCACATTCTTAATGTACACGTTGAAGTGGACGCGATTGCTGCCGATGGATTTACCTTGCATTTGAACACCACGTGCTAATAGATCGTGGGCTTTAAATACCGGTCGGACTTGGTACCTAATGTAATGTTTCTTGTTGCTCTTTAAATAGTAGGCAACCCGGTTTTCATATCGCAGCATGCCCGGCATATTCAGTGAGCGGGTACCGGTGATCAGGTTTCTCAGGTTGTTATTTTGCCCGGTCAACTGGTAGCCAATCAGGTGACAGCGATTGTACAGCCAACTGCCGTGGGCCTTCTTGTTATGCCAGCCGGTGGGGTCAACATACAATGGTTCCCGTTCAGCTCTTGGCATCAACCGCTTATTCAGCATGGCATTTGCGGTGGTTGCCCGGTTCAAGAAGTCCAACTGACCATACTTTTGCCAGGAACCATGCCGCAGTGATAGGGTGCTTTTGGAGAACTTTGGCCGGTTATGGTTGATGATCACCACTTGTTTGCCGGCGATCTTCAAATACTTACCACTGGAACTGGCGGCTTTTTTGCGGACTGTCTTCGCGCGTTTCCGAGTTGTTCGGCGGATTACTTTGCGCTTGCCGGGCTTGTAATCGGTTTTGGCTAACGTCAAACCTTTCTTTCGAGCTGTTGATAGGCTAACTCGATAGACTTTCTTGGCCCGGTTTAAGCCGCGATTATGCCGATGGTAGAAATAGTGCTTACCGGTCCGGGTAATGTAGACGTAAGTCGATGCGCTGGGCGTTTCGCTCGGTTGTGCATAACTAACGCCACCAACCATGAGGATCGTTAATAAAAAACAATAGATAAATTTCTTAATAGGATCATCCCCTCAGTCTCATTAACTTATTTTTCCCAGCCACAAAGGCGATAGTGGTGCGATTTTGCCCAGTGAAGAGTCACGTGGCGCTTGTGGCCGGCGTTATTCAATCCGCGGCAACTCCGGGCATAGTGATATCGTTTGCCGTGGTTCGGGGCAATCCACACCCAGGTTCGACTAGCTGATGCGGTCTTCGGCGGTACAATTGTAAAGGTTCCCCCAATGGTAAATGTGGCAATTAATACTAATGAAGCTTGTTTAAGCTTACTCATTTGCATTTCCTCCCAATATGTTTGTGATACACTGCACTTAGTATTTTATCACTAATAATTAAATAAGATAGAAGAAAATGACGTACCGCCGTTCCTAATTTTCATTTTATAAAATAGCTTGACAGCAAAAATGGATCGACAATCATCAAATTTGACTGCCGATCCATTTTGCGTATTTATTTATCAATTTTAGTAAATTTAATTCCAAACAATGCATGTTCATGAAATGTTCATATTTTGTTGAAGCCATTTTACGTTCGCTAGTGCCTGCTATGTCAGTAAGACAAACGGTTTAACAAATCTGACATACGCATTTTAAACACAAAGTTTTGATGATTTTATGAACATCAAGTTAACTTAAAGCCGAATTTAAACTTTTGTGATATTGTTTTTCCTTTGTAACCTTCCCGAAATAAAGCGGAAAATTTGTTTGTGTTTAGTAATATGGTAGATTGTAAAATTAATCCGAACGCTGTTCGGACAAAAAAGATCAGCTTCCTTTAAAATGGTGTTTACCAC
>NZ_JAUCAP010000144.1:0-2523 GCF_030361045.1 Lentilactobacillus sp. TOM.63 | reverse complement strand
CCAACTCAAATGTTGGCTGACTTCATGACCGTTAAGGAAAACTTCGGTAAACTACAAGGATTAACCTTAACCTTCATGGGCGATGGTCGAAACAACGTTGCCAACTCACTGTTAGTAACTGGAGCGATCTTAGGGGTGAACATCCATATTGTTTCACCTAAAGAATTGTTCCCAACTGATGAAATTCAAAACATTGCCAAAGGCTTTGCTGAAAAATCAGGTGCCAAGCTGTTGATTACCGATGACCTTGATGAAGGTATGAAGGGCTCAAATATCGTTTATACCGACGTTTGGGTATCAATGGGTGAAAGCAACTGGGAAGAACGAGTTAAGTTGTTAACACCATATCAAGTTAACATGGCAACATTGAAGAAGACTGGCACCCCTGATGACCAATTGATTTTCATGCACTGCTTGCCTGCATTCCACAATACCGAAACCGCTTATGGTAAGGAAATTGAAGAAAAGTATGGCATCACTGAAATGGAAGTTACGGATGAAGTGTTCACCAGCAAGTATGCCCGTCAATTTGAGGAAGCTGAGAACAGAATGCACTCAATTAAGGCGATGATGGCTGCAACACTTGGAAACTTGTTTATTCCAAAGGTGTAGTGTGCGGAGCAAAGCGGTTAGAAACCGGAGCCTAAGTTTTCCCAACCAAAAATCCTGGTCTTGGATTTTTGGTTGGGAAGGCTAGGTGCAGGTTTCTGCTTTGTGGAGCACGATTCGTCTATGTAACATAAGTGCTTATGTGCATGTTGCTTAACGGATCGATCCTCTCCAACGCAACTAACCATCAAGAAAACTAGCTTGAACAACTCTAGGGACTGGCAGCAAAACATTTGTTTTGTCCCAGTCCCTTTATTTTAAACAAAGAAGGAGAATTATTATGGGACGGAAAATAGTAGTCGCTTTGGGCGGCAATGCAATCCTATCCAAAGATGCTTCCGCCACAGCGCAACAACAAGCTTTGCGAGAAACAGCGGAGCAATTAGTTAAATTTGTTGAAAATGGCGATCAATTAATCATTTCTCATGGGAACGGTCCTCAAGTTGGAAACTTGTTGTTACAACAGGCTGGTGGTAGCACCAAGGACAATCCTGAGATGCCTCTTGATACTTGTGTGGCGATGACTCAAGGTAGTATCGGCTACTGGATGCAGAATGCCATGAATCAAGTGATCAAAGAAAGAGGCCTGAACAAAATGGTTGCCACGATTGTGACGCAAGTTGAAGTCAGTGCCGATGATCCCGCATTCAAAAATCCAACAAAACCAATTGGACCCTTTATGAACAAGGATGAGGCCGATTTGGCAAAGAAACAGAATCCTGATTTTACGTTTGTCGAAGATTCTGGCCGTGGCTATCGTCGGGTCGTACCGTCACCAAAGCCAATCGGGGTAGTTGAGACGGCCGCAGTTAATACATTAGTGGATGCCGGCATCGTGCCAATCTCAGTTGGTGGTGGTGGAATCCCTGTTGTAACTAACGGTAACCAGTTGGTCGGAAAAGAAGCAGTGATCGATAAAGACTTTGCGAGTGAAAAATTGGCCGAGTTGGTGGGTGCTGATGCCTTGATCATTTTGACTGCCGTTAACAATATTTTCGTTAACTTTAACAAGCCAAATCAGAAAAAGCTTGAGGAAGTGACGGTTTCTGAACTCGAAAAGTTTATCGATGAAAAGCAATTTGCCCCAGGTAGCATGCTGCCAAAAGTCCAAGCAGCAATGGACTTTGTCAATGCAACCGGTAATGAAGCGGTTGTGACGGCGCTAGATAACATTGAGGGCTTCATCGAAAATGGCAGCGGCACGATTATCAAGCCGGCAGCTTCAAGAGTTTAAATGTAATTCCAGATAAAATACCATTAATTTGTCGATTAATGGTCCAATTAATGTACACCCCATTTAAATGCGTTACACTTTTACTGAAGGGACAACTATGTAATCGTTTTAATGAGGAGATTAATCATGATCATGAAAGATAAGAGTGCTTATCAGCGCTATGCGGATAATTTGCGAACCCATCCCGAGTTTGGCCCGCTGGATGATGCCGATATCCAAAAGGTGATTTCGGCGATAAAAATTAAAACATATCACCGCGGTCAAATCCTGTTTGATCAGGGTGATTCACGGGATAATTTCTACTATTTGATTGACGGTGTTGTTAAATCGTTTCACTGGGACGAAGACGGCGAAGAACAATTGTATTTATACGTTCGCCAAAACAAAGCATTCCCGTATATCGGTTTATTTGATGACGCTAATTATGCTTACACGGTTGAGAGCATGACAGAAGTGAAATTAGCTGAGATCCCAATGAACTTGTATGAAGAAGTTTTACGCAGTACTCCTGAGTTAATGGTGAACGCCATTCGCGAGATGAGCCGGATTATCAATATGGCCGAAACGCAGTTGCAGAAGATGGTCACGACGAGTGCCAAATGCCGAGTTTGGAACGCAATCTGGTTTTTAGGCCAGCAGATAGGAGATGATCAAGAAGATGGTTCGATCTTGGTCCCTTA
>NZ_JAUCAP010000143.1:0-2626 GCF_030361045.1 Lentilactobacillus sp. TOM.63 | reverse complement strand
GAGAGAAATTCCTGGTTCTGGAATTTTTGTTCGAGGTGCTTACGTGCAGATTGTTGCTTTACGCAGCTGTCCTAAAAGCTTCAACCGCCCCACAAAAGCGGAACTAATACATCAGTGTTCTGAATCCGCTTCCAAGTTAATTATATTCTGATATATCAGATTGTCAACACCCTTATTTTTCGGGCTGGTTGTTTGATTTTAATATGCTATAATGTTGGTTGTTATAAAGGAGAATAGTATGATGGATAATATGCGCAGCGATGCTTACCACGAAATTAAATATAAAATCATTCACTTTGACTACATCCCTGGCCAAAAAATATCAGAGAAAACGATATCTCAGGAACTCGGATTAGGCAGAACCCCTGTCAGAGAGGCAATCATCCGGATCGAGCGAGAGGGCTTGATCGAAGTAATTCCCCAAAGCGGAACCTACATCACCAGAATTGATATGGCAGATGCTAAGGACGCCAGATTCGTCCGCGAATGCATTGAACCTAAGATTATGTTAAGTGCTGCCGCTAATATTTCAGATGAATCTTTAGCAACGTTACGGAAAAATCTTAGTGAGCAGGATAAAACGGCTAGTGAAATCAATCCAGATAGCTTTTTTGATTTGGATCAGGATTTTCACCATGAATTTTATAAGGTTGTCAATAAAGAGATCGTTTGGGATTGGCTGCAAATTAACAACACCCAGTTAAACCGTTTCCGCCGACTTCGGTTAAAAGAAATGGACTTGAACTGGAGCACGATTTATACGCAACACAAGAATATTTTTGAGGCTGTGGTTGATAAAAACATTGACGACCTGGAATATCTTGTTAATGAACATCTGCATTTGATGTTATTGGAACGCCACCAAGTTCTTGATGCTTACCCGGATTATTTCCGAAACTACGACGAGGAAGCAACCTCTGCCCCCATTGATGAATCAAAGTAAATAACCTATATTTATATGTTATATGGAAAAAAGTGAGGGTGGGACATTAGTCATTTTCAGTTTGTAATGACAACTTTGATCACCACTTTTATATTGTAGAAAGCTGCGACAAACGGCAGATCCCTGCCATTTAACGAAAAAATGCGATCATTCCAAAACCGGGATTGATCGCATTTTTCCGTTAAATTCTGGGATCTAAAAGCCTATTCCCAGTCTCACTAACTATATATTAACCAACCTAATCAATTTGAAAGGTTTGTTGGCGCTATGAACAAACAAGATCTAACGCAAGGAAATCCCTTAACCAGGCTAATCGTGTTTTCATTACCCCTAGTCGGTGGCTCGCTGTTTCAACAACTCTATAACTTCATCGACACCTTGATTGTTGACCGTTTGATCGGCGTTGATGCCGTGGCGGCCGTGGGGGCATACTACCCGTTAAGTTTTCTGATAATCGGCTTTATTCAGGGCAGCTCGATTGGCTATAGCATCCCCCTTTCTCAAAGTATTGGGGCCCACGATGATTTGGCTACTAAGCGCTACTTCACCAATGGTGTTTGGCTGAGTGCGATCGTCGCTCTAATTTTGACCCCATTAATGATCATCTTCGCAGCGCCCTTGCTAAAATTGTTAAATACACCAAGCAACATTATCGAGATGACATGGGTGTTTACAATCATTTCATTTGCCGGCATTCCTGCCAATATTCTGTACAATTATTCAGCGGCAGCGCTCAGAGCGTTTGGTGATTCCATTCACCCATTGCATTTTCTAATCGTTTCACTAATCTTAAATGTGATTCTCGATTTGATCTTCATCCTTGAATTTCATATGGGGATTGCCGGTGCCGCTTGGGCAACCGTAATTAGTGAGTTTGTCGGTGGCTTACTCAATATTGGCCTCTTCTTCGTTGGTAACTCAAAATTAAAGCTCGTAAAGAACAACTGGCAATTTAGCTTGGCTCATATTAGACGAATGGTTGCCGTTGGAATTCCCATGGGGTTTGAATACTGTGTTTCCGCAATTGGCGCGATCATCATGCAGGATGCCATTAACCTGCTGGGTTCGAGCATGGTTGCCGCTCAATCTGCCGCTGACAAAATCCGCCAGTTGTTCACCCTGCCGATGGAAAGTGTTGGCGCCGCCATGGCCACTTATCAAGCTCAAAACTTTGGGGCTAAAAACGGTACCCGAATCAGGCAGGGAATTACCAATGGTATCTTAATCCAAGTCGGATACTCGCTTGGCGCATTTGCCATCGTGAACTTATCAAAAACTTTTCTCGTCACGATGGTTCTTGGCAGTGGTGTCCCTGCCACCACCAGGAGTGCCGTTGAATACCTGACAATTATTTCATTCTTCTTCCCAGTTCATGGCTTACTCATGATCTTCAGAAATACTTTGCAGGGATGGGGGCATAGTCTTTACGCCATTATTTCCGGCTTTGGCGAACTGCTTGGTCGCTCGTTAGGGAGTTTCTTCGCAATGGGCGCTGCCGGCTTCACGGCAATCTGCTATTCAAACCCATTGGCTTGGGGGATTTCGCTCGCGTACTGTGTGTTTATGACCAGGCAATTATTTATAAGAGATCAACTGGGAAAATAACTGTAAGCACTAAATAACTGGACGTCTACTTCGTAGACGTCTTTTTGAGTACCATAGAATTATTAATTAAGTATGAGG
>NZ_JAUCAP010000142.1:0-2679 GCF_030361045.1 Lentilactobacillus sp. TOM.63 | reverse complement strand
AAAAAGAGCCCTAATCACAAAGTGATTAGAACTCGAATTTAGTTTCACCAACAACAGTTGACGAAGAGCCAATATAAGTCACAATTCCAGACATTCTGATTTTGAATGTTTGGAATTGTGACTTATATGGCAGGAAGCTGCTTTTCAGACCACGTTTCAACCATGATGCCCAAGAGCCCACACAGCCTTTGATTATTTACATAGAACCCGAATAACAGAAGGCGCCTTCTACGGCACATTTCACATCAATTGCCCAAGCAATTATTTAATGCGGTGCCACTTCCTTCGGATCCTCCGGCGTCACTTTAATCTTCTTATTGTAAACTGACAGCGCCATCCCCTTACCACTCATCAACTCAACTTCGACTTGATCTTGGTAGATTGTGAACAACAACTCATTGTGATGCAACCGCAGCCTAAATTTGATGCAATTCCAGACCTCAGGTAAATGGGGCTCCAACGAAAAATGATCAGCGTTATTCACGATGCCAGCAAATCCATACACAATTCCAGACCAAGCGGCCCCTAAACTACCGGCATGAATGCCATTTTTCGTGTTATGATGCAAGTCAACCAGATCGGTTTTAACTGCTTGGGCAAAAAAATCGTAAGCCTGTTGATCGCGGTCAATTCTGGCAGCGACAATTGAATAAATTGCTTTGGACAGGCTTGAATCGTGAGTCGTGATCGGCTCGTAAAAATCATAATCTGCCTTTAATTGTGCCTTGGTATTGCCAAGTGGAAACATATAATCAACCATAATCGTGTCAGCTTGCTTATTGACCTGTGAACGATACAGCATCAACGGATGATAGTGCAGCAGCAAGGGAAACATGCTTTGGTCAATGCTGGCAATGTCCATTTTCGGTAGCTGCTCAAAATTTTGGAATTGTAACTTGACATTTTTCTCTTTGTCATAAGGTAAATACATCAAGTCCGCAGCTTCCTGCATTTCTTCAATCTCTTCACCCGTCACATTGAGTTGAACCGGAATATCGGTATCACTAAATTTATCCGCGTATTTCACAGCTAAGCGGAGATTAAACTGGGCCAAAACGTTTGTATAATAATTATTATCTACCAACGCACTGTATTCATCTGGCCCGGTGACCCGGTTAATCACAAAGTGGCGTTCACCATCAACTTCAGCAAAGTTGCCATATTGCATCCAAAAGCGGGCGGTTTCCAAAATGATTTCAAAGCCGTAATTTTTCAAAAAGTCTTCATCGTTGGTAATCGTGTAGTATTGTTCGATGGCAAATGCAATGTCAGCATTAATATGGAACTGGGCCATTCCTGCTAACCAATAGGCACTTGCTTCGTACCCATTAATCGTCCGCCAGGCATACATTGCCCCTTTATCAAGGCCAAAGTCGCTAGCCTGCTCCTTAGCCATTTGCAGCGTATGGTAACGATACATCAAGAGCTTCTTGGCAATCGTGGGTTCGGTATAGATAAAAAACGGTAGCATGAATATTTCTGTATCCCAGAAGAATTGACCGCCATAGCCATTTCCAGTAAGCCCTTTGGCCGGAATACTGGTGAGTTCATCTCGACCTGCCGACTGGTTCAATTCGAACAAATTAAACCGGATGCAGGACTGAATGACCGGATCCCCGTCAATTTTGACATCACTATGAAGCCAAAACGTCTGCCAGACTTGGGCGGACGCCATCAATTCAGCGTTAAATGACGTGTTACGGATAAAATTATCTAGGGATGCGAGGTATTGGTCTGCATACATTCTGGCATTGACTAAGGGATGAATATTGCCGATCGAAAACAGAAATTCAAATTCTTTTTGGCTTCCTGGCTTGGCATGATAACGACTACGATACCCGTAATGGTGATTTTCGTCCTCAAAATACGCAATTTTAGGATTTGCATTGGTAGCTTCACCCGCTTGATATGTCAAAATGATTCCCTGCTGACTTCTAAAAGTGGTGACTAAATAACTCGGCTGGCCATAATCGGGAATGAAATCCAGCTGCATTTGGCCAACATCCTGATTCACTCGAACGTCTTCGGATTGCTGATGAGTAGCCTGATTAATATAATCGTGCATTTTGATGACTTCAATGTCCCCTTCGAAGTTCGTCGGGATAATTGAGTATTTAATCCCATAGACATTTTGTTTACTTAGGCTTGCAAAACTCTCAATGACGAGATTAAAATTACGGTTCTCTGGAGTCGTTACGCTAAACATCTCGTGAACCAGGCCCGTCTGCATGTCCAAATTTTTATCAATATTTTCGACTTGGAAATGATCGGTGGCAGAGTCTTCGTCCTCTACCTTGATACGAATAAACCGGGGATCAAATAACCGGTTGATAACCTGATCATTGTCTGGGTAACCACTATACTTTTCACCGTATGAAACGGCACTGTAATCAAAGAAACCATTGATGAACAAGCCTGGTGAGCCAATGTAATCAGGATTGTTCCCTTGAAGCGGATTTGAATCCCGGACACCAATATGCCCATTGCCGACGTTATAAATGGTCTCCAAAAACAATGGGTCTTTATTTTTTAGGTTCTGTAAATGAATTTGAAATTCTGGTGACTGCTCAATTCTCATTTAATCCTCCCCTGAAGATTCTTTATCCTGATTTATTCATAAAAATACACAAAATACCCATCAAACACATGTTTCACGCGTTTGATGGGTATTTTGCATTT
>NZ_JAUCAP010000141.1:0-2879 GCF_030361045.1 Lentilactobacillus sp. TOM.63 | reverse complement strand
GATAAGCTATCGACTCCGTGCCGCCTAGGAAAGACAAGCAAATATTTACTTTAACTTTTGGGGTACACCTCATTTGCTCATCCTCTTTTGTATGCCAACTGTCATCAAGCTGACACTCATTGTTCACTTTATTCGTCATCCTCATCATCAGAAGGCTTAAACGCCCTAGCTGCATTAACCGCTGCTTTCCAGCCACGATATAATCGCTTCCGTTTTGCCTTGTCCATTTCAGGTTTAAAGGTTCGTCCTTCAACTGCAAGACTCTTTACCTCATCGATATCTTTCCAATAACCAACGGCAAGCCCAGCAAGAATGGCGGCCCCAAATGCCGTCGTGTTTTCGTCGGCTGCCCGTTCAATTGGAATATCCAGCATATCTGCTTGGAACTGCATCAAGTAGCGATTCCGTGACGCCCCACCATCCGCTCGCAATGCTGGGATATACATGTCAGTGTCCCGCTCCATTGTTCGGATGATGTCTTTGGTTCCATACGCGATTGACTGCAGAGTGGCTTTGACAAAGTCATCCTTCGTCGTGCCACGAGTGAGCCCAAACACAGCGCCTCGAACTTCTTGTTCCCAGTATGGCGCCCCTAATCCATTGAAAGCAGGTACCACATAAATTTCGTCGTCATCGGTTGACCGCATCGCAGCATCCCGCGTTTCAGCAACGTTATCAATCAAGTGCATCTGATCGCTCAACCAAGTCAGCGCAGTCCCGGCAGAAAAAATGGATCCCTCAAGCGCATAGGTAACTTGACCGCCAATATTATAGGCAATTGTTGTCAGTAGATTATCATCGGACAATTCCGGCTTGGAACCCGTATTCATCATGATGAAGGCACCATCACCATAAGTGTTTTTAATCATCCCCGGCTCAAATGCAAGTTGACCAATCAACGCAGCCGACTGGTCTCCGGCAATTCCGGCAATTGGAACTTCAATTCCATAAAATTGATAATTCTTAGTCGTTCCATACAGCTCACTCGACGTTTTAACGATCGGTAATATCTTGCGGGGAATATTAAGCAATTTGAGAATATCGTCATCCCACCTGAGGGCATGAATATTAAACAGCATCGTTCGGCTGGCATTGGAAAAGTCAGTCACGTGATATTCACCACCAGATAGTTTCCACACAAGCCAACTATCGACCGTTCCAAATAACAATTCACCTTTCTCGGCTCGTTCCTGAGCCCCCTCAACGTGATCGAGGATCCAGCGGACTTTGGTAGCTGAAAAATAAGAATCGATGATCAGGCCAGTCTTCTTATGGATCAGGTTTGAATAACCCTCATCCTTTAATTTGCGGGCTAAAGGTGCAGTCTGCTTAGATTGCCACCCAATGGCATTATAAATTGGCTCGCCAGTTTCCTTATCCCAAATAATGGTTGATTCACGCTGGTTAACGATCCCAATTCCTGAAATATCCTCAGGATGAATCCCGGCGTCGATAAATGCAGAGGAAATGGTGCTCAAAACTGAAGTCCAAATTTCATTTGGATCGGTCTCAATCCAACCTGGATGGGGAATCAATTGTTTGACTGGCTTAAAAGCCTCAATCACTTTTCTACCATTGTGGTCAAAAATCATTGCCCGAGTGCTCGTGGTTCCTTGATCAATGGATAATATATATTTTGGACGATCTGTTAACATTAAATTCACTCCAATCGATGAAAATTCTTATTCAATTATACAAAATCATTTTCATTTATTGCAATTATTATAACTTCGGTAATTCATTATCATAACAAAAAAGCACATTATGAACTATACCATAATGTGCCACTTAATTCAATTTGCTGTTCAAACAATGATTGTGAAGATTATTTTAACTAGACCAATTATCGTTTGACTTGAACGTGAATGTCGTCGCCGTTATCATTCAATTCTTCATCGTAGCTAAAATCAGCATCTGTAAAGTAATGCTTGATCTCTTTGTTGACATTTTCAAGTGGTCGGTGATCGCCGTCTTGGCGGTTAATCACGATCTCATATTCCTTTTTATCGTCGTCGGTGTTTACAAAATTGTAAATAACATCAACGGTATTTAAAATTTCTTGAATCAATTGGCGTTCAGTCATTTCAATACCCCTTTCAATGTTGTGTGCGGAGGTGTCCGATCTTTTTGGCTTTGAGGCGTTTCTTGGTTGGATTTCTCGGCTAGAGAGAGTAGGACTGCTCCGTAAAGCAGGAACTTGCACATAAGCACCTTATTCAAAAATCCCCAAAACCAGGATTTCTGAATAAGGAGACTTATCTTCCAGTTCCTAAGCGCTTTACTCCGCACACTTATTCCTATACATCTACTTTAGCGCTAATTTGCAAAAAGTGTTACCAAAATATTTTCATATCTCGGGGAAGCCTTAAAAAATGTTTACATTCCGCGCTTTAATGCACTATACTTAAGTTTATCATAAGAGGTGATCATGATGACTATTGCAGCCAAAGAAATTTCAAATGAATTGATGAGTGCTTACAAAGATGGCAAACTTGTATCAATTCAAATTCCCGATGAAACCATTACCGGCGGAGTGGCCGCCGTAAATGATGACCAAGCATTCATAAAGCGTCCAGCCAAGGGCGTCATGGTCATCAGACTTGATGATATTCGAAAAGTGACGGTGCTGAATTAGATTCGATTGGATGAGCTATTATTATTTGGAACCAGCCTCGGAATTTCTACGGCTGGTTTTTTGAATGTTTCGGGAGTGAAGCGTTACTAAAATTATCGTTATATCCAGTGATAACGTGCTCCGACGCAATTGACACTAAATTCCAAGAGGCTCCTGATCTAAATCCCAAACCAGGATTCCCGATTTCCCCTATATAGCCGAGTAGTGCTCCGAAAAACTGGTGCTAAACATATAAGGGCGCCTG
>NZ_JAUCAP010000140.1:0-2884 GCF_030361045.1 Lentilactobacillus sp. TOM.63 | reverse complement strand
ATTCCTAATAGATCGCCAACCTTACTCATAATTTTGTAGAACTGTTTTTCAGTAATATGGCGTTCTGGGTGTTGAATGGAAGGAAAGAGCCATTCAGAATCCAGCTGATGATCAAGTAGCCATTGACGGTACAATAAGAGCTCTGTTTGAACAGGTTTAAGGTACAAGGTATTAGGTTTACCAGTTTTTCGGTCGTGAATAAACGCATTTTGTTTAATAGAACCGTCCGGATTAAAAATATCGGCCTGTTTTAAGCGCATGACATCACTGACTCGCAGCAGTGTCGCTTTGCCAACTTGAAAAACTGTATAGTTACGCCGGCCAGCTTTAAAGTTGTTGAGTAAGGTATCTTGAACCTCTTTGAGAACGTTTGAATCTTTGATGGGTAAGACAACTTGTTGCATAGTTTTAGCTCCTTAAAAAATTGATTTTTAGTACAAATTAAAGTACAATATTAAGTACAATGAAAGGGTGGTAAATATGACATTAGCACTAACACAGAGCGATTTTCGCGCTAACCTAAAAAAATATTTAGATCAAGTTAATGACGAAGATGAAACCGTTTATATTGCTCGTTCAAATAGTCGCGCCGTGGCCATCGTTTCACAAGAAAAAATGGACTGGCTAGAAAGAGCATTAAAAGCGAAAGAAGGTTCGTTAGAATATGCAATTGCGCGTGATCAGTTAATTAAACGACATGTTTTACCTGATGATGAAATTGTTGAATCAAATGATGATTATTGGGGTCAGTTTAAATAATGAAAAAACTAAGATTTAAACCACGTGCAACCTTTAATGCTGATCTAAAACGGTTAGCCAGTTTAGACAAATCTATTATTGATGAAGTTCGAGCAGCCATTGACCTGTTGCTTGAGCAGCAACAATTACCACCAGAATTTGAAGATCATGAGCTTAATCGGCGAATGAGCGGTTATAATGAATTTCATTTACGAGACACCCCGAAAAACAAAACACCAAGCGAAACTAACGATGTTCTGGTTGTTTATACGATTGATACAGATGAACTAGTCTTAATTGGAATTCGAGTCGGATCGCATGATCGTTTATTTCCTGGTCAAAATCGTTCCAAAAGGTATCGAAAAAATGACGAATAAAAGAAGTCATTTATACCATATGAAAACAAATAGCCCCCAATATCTATAATGTAGATATTGGGGGCTATTTTAATTTATTTTTTTATAAGTGCCCCTAAACTATAGCTATTGATTCAAGATTTCATGGGAGCCAGTTGCAACCAATAACAAAATCAATTCATCATGATCTAGCTGATAAATAACAATCCAGTTGTCATAATTTTTACCATAGTTTCCATATCTGGCAGGGTGAAATTCACGATAGCCACGCCAATTTCCTTTTAATGCATGATCTTTAATCTGTTTCAAAACAAGTACATCTTGTTCAACAATTGCTTCTAAACAAGGCTTCAAGATAGTTATTGGGAAATGTTTTTTGACTAGTTTTTTTAATTCACGTTCAAAAGATTTGGTCTGTTTAATTTGCATCTAACTTATCGATCCAATCTTCAAAGTCAGTCAATGAACCAATGTTTTTGACCTGCCCTGTTTCTGCTTCTTTTTTAGCGGCTAAGGCTTCCGGAGAATCTAAAAAGCTGACTAATCGAACTTCATTATTGGCCGCTTTAACTAACGATAAGCGTATATACTCAGAAACGGTTAGCCCTTGTTTTGCTAGATTAGCTTTAGCCCGTTCACTAATGTCAGGTGTTACACGAGTTGAAATTGTCTTGTTTTTAATAATAGTATTACTCATTCTAATCCGCCTCCTTTAAGTTTACCATCGTATTACATTATAATATTCGATTTTTAGGTTTTCTGCAACTAAATTAATTTTAAAGTAAAGGAACTAACAGCTTATGCAACAAGTTGTCTTACCCATCAAAGATTCAAACGTTCTTAGAAGCTGTCTCAGGAATCAGCTTACATCCATTTACTAAGGCAGATACAAAATGTGACGGTTTATTGAAGCATAGAGCACATAATTGTTCCTCAAAAGGACATTGGCATATTACGTGCTGGTATAGGAGCAATCGGTATTATAGCTTACATTTTTGATCAAGATAATTTTTCTGATATTCATCAATCTCCCTCCCCAAAAAAAGATTACATAATTTTAAATCCAATCAATCACTAATCTATTACTTCTTAATTTTACAGATACCAAGTATAAAAAAAATAAAAAACAATATTAAAAAAATAACTGGAATTGTAACTAATGGGGTCATAAAGTAATTAACTTGATTAGTTATTTTAGTTCCATCTTGCAAAACATCCGATGTTGATAGCATCTCAGAAAAAACATTCATAATTTGTAGTAAAAATATTGTTAATAAGGCAAAGCTACCAAACAAACTAGATAGTTTAAAACAATCCAATTTTATCACCTACTTATCCCTAACAACACGACTCACAACACCATCGTACTTATATGCAAAAGCCTTAAGATGTTTCTTTTGTGTTGATGATCCGACTATTTTTAGGTATTCTATTCGCGTAATCTTATATTTTCGATACCTCTTACGATACTGAACTTTTTGTCGATATTTTCCATTAAAAGAAAACGGAACATTTATTGTAACGGTATCTGACCTAGTTACATTAAACCCTAACAAAGCAGTCAACTTTCCCTTAGACAGTGAAACATTCCCTGTTAAAGAGTTAGCCCACGTTACCGATTTAGAAAAAGTCGATTTTGTTTTCTTTTTTGCAGAATAAATAGTATTCCAATTACTATACTTATGTCCAATATATTTTTTATGAGGCTTAGTATAAGAAGCTGTCCAAGATCTATGATTTTTGATATACTTCTATGTAAAAAGCGAGTTTAAGCTATGAAAAATTATCCC
>NZ_JAUCAP010000139.1:0-3106 GCF_030361045.1 Lentilactobacillus sp. TOM.63 | reverse complement strand
GTCATTTTCAGAATGCCTCCGGATCACTTATATGTAACTAATAATAATCCAACTTTCAACCGAATACAATAGGGTAGGCCCTAGTTAAGCATCGTGCTATCAACAGACGCAAAGGGCCCGCTCATAGGGTGATGGGCAGGCCAATTACGCATATTTTACCGAGATAAATTTTGTACACTTAGGTGTACGATGTATATTATAAGCGGCTTGGTTAATCAATAAAATCTCTTCCGTTGAGAAGAGACTTTATCCGCTAACAATATTTTCGGCAAAGTAGCTTAATTGAAGTTACCTCCTTAAGTTTATCTTGGTAACTGATGATTAAAGGAAACGGAAACGACTTTTGAAATCGGATGTGGGGCAATCGTAGCCGGATTGCCAACGATGGTCAAATGGCTAGGAACATTTACCAGCACAACGGCACCGGCGCCAACCTTGCTGTATGGCCCAATCTCGATTGGCCCCAGTATCTGGGCATTGGCGCCAATGAAAGCACCCTTTCTGACGTGAGGGTGGCGCCGGCCCTTATCCGTCATACGCCGCGTGCCAAATGTCACACCATGAAGAATGGTGACGTCGTCTTCGATGATGGCGGTTGCGCCAATAACAGTTCCCACCCCGTGATCGATGAAAACGCGTTTGCCGATGGTTGCTTCGGGGGCAATTGTAATTCCAGTAACTTTAGCGGCGTGTTGGCTAATTAAGCCAGCTATGACGAATCGTTGATGACTGGCAAAGAAGTGAGCAATCCGATACCAGAACAGTGCCCGAACCCCGGGATACGTTAGAATCACCTGAAGCAGACTATGAGCGGCCGGATCACGCTTGAGAATGGACCTTGCTGTTTGAAACATCTTGATGGCTTCCCTTTAGTTGATCGAATCCACGTTCCAGGTCGGCTAATAGGTCTTTTTGATCCTCAACGCCGACTGACAGGCGGATTAGTTCGTCCTTGATGCCGTTTTTAAGCCGGATGTCACGGGGGATTGAACCGTGAGTCATCAAGGCTGGAATTTCGATGAGACTTTCAAGAGCGCCCAGACTTTCGGCCAGGGTGATAACTTGGAGTTGTTCGACAAATTGTTTGGGATCCAGACCGGCTTGTAATTCGAACGAGATCATTGCGCCAAATCCGTGCATCTGTTTCTGAGCAACTTCGTAATCCGGATTGTTAGGATCGCCAGGATAGTAAATTTTGCTGACCAGCGGCTGATTTTTCAAATAATTGAAGATTGCTTCCGCATTGGCCAAATGAGCCCGCATTCTAAGTGAGAGGGTCTTCATTCCCCGTTGCAATAACCAGCTCTCCTGGGGTGCCAAGATGCCGCCGATGGCATTTTGCAGGTACCCAATTTTTTCGCCAAGGGCTTGATCCTTAGTGACTACCAGGCCGGCAACCAGATCACTATGGCCACCAAGGTACTTAGAAGCACTGTGCAAAACGATATCCACGCCAAGGTCTAAGGGCCGTTGAACGTATGGCGATGAGAAAGTGTTGTCGATAATGCTTAAAATACCACGGTCCTTAGCAATTTTAGCGACGGCAGCGATATCGGTTACCCGCAGCAGTGGATTGGTCGGGGTTTCCAAATAAATGGCCTTTGTAGCGGGGGTGATGGCGGCTTTAACGGCTTGCAGGTCGCGGGTATCAACGACGGTAAACGTCATGCCGAATCGTTTTAAAACCGCGTCAATCAAGCGGAAAGTCCCACCGTAGACGTCATTGCCAATGACGAAATGATCGCCGGCAGAAAATAGTGAGAACACCGTATCGATGGCCGCCGAACCGGAAGCAAACGCAAAGCCAGCGGTGCCGTCTTCCAAATCGGCAATTAATTTTTCAACCGCTTCCCGGGTGGGGTTACCCGAACGGGAATATTCGTATTCGTTTTCACCAATCTTCTGTTGATGAAAGGTGGATGCCATATAGATTGGGACTGATGTTGCGCCTGTGTATTTGTCTTCGCTGATGCCACCGTGAATTAATTTTGTATCAAATTCCATAATCATTGACCTCACTTTTTTAGTTGTTAGATTTAAGTTGATTAGTTGTAAATGTTTTCACTCATGTAACGCTCGCTGCTGTCTGGAAAAACCGTGACGATTGAACTGTTTTCTGGCAATTCATTGGCTACTTTAAGACTAGCTGCTAACGCGGCCCCGCTGGAACTGCCAATGAAGAGCCCTTGTGTTTTGGCCATTTGTTTAACCTGATCAAACGCGTCGTTGTCAGAAATGGTGAGGGTTTCATCAATTTGGACGTCTTTGAAGAAGGGCGGAATAAATTCGACACCAATCCCTTCCGTTTTGTGGGGATGAGCCGGGCCACCATTTAGAATGGAGCCTTCGGGTTCAACGACGACGGTCCGGGTTGCTGAATTCTGTTCTTTCAGATATCGGGCGATGCCGGCAAATGTCCCGCCACTGCCCGCGCCAGCAACGAACGCGTTAATTTGAGCAGGGACGTCTGCTACTAACTCCGGCGCCAAGGTGTGGTAATAAGTCGCTGGATTAGCCGGATTTTCAAACTGCATCGGCACAAAACTGTTTGGGGTCTTCGCTGCCAACTCGCGCGCTTTTTGGATGGCGCCTTTGATTCCTTGGTCGCTCGGCGTGTTGATGAGAGTCGCCCCGAGAGCCTTCATCAGCTGTTGTTTTTCAAAACTAAACTTTTCAGGGACGACGAGGATAGTTGGCAAGCGGTGCTGTTGGGCGGCCAGGGCCACCCCAATGCCGGTATTGCCGGCGGTGGGTTCAATAATGGTGGTTTTTCCTTCAGTCACTTTACCGTGGTCGATGGCGTCTTGAATCATGTACTGACCCAAGCGGTCCTTGATGCTGCCGCCGGGATTAAACATTTCAAGTTTGGCGTAAATATGACTGTGGTGAGGAACGTTAATTTGTAGGTCGATCATCGGGGTATGGCCGATGAGTTGGGAAACGGATTGAATAAGCATGGTAAGATCCTTTCTGAATAGTTGTTTTAACTGTTAGACTGCGATTCAGGAAAGATGATCTTTGGCGATGTTAAATGGTTCTACAATATCTGTTGTTGGTAATAGATTTTATCTATTACTGATGACAGATTTTTTGTTTCTCGTTAGAA
>NZ_JAUCAP010000138.1:0-3159 GCF_030361045.1 Lentilactobacillus sp. TOM.63 | reverse complement strand
GATAAAAACATACCCGTCAGTTTTCGAAAAAACACGAAAACTGACGGGCTTTTAATGAACTATGAATAATTCAGGCTAATTGACTGACTAGTAACATTCATCATTTTTTGGTCCATGTCAGTTCTGCGGTTAACCGCCTCGTTAGGCTAATAAAATATTAAAGGGTGATATTATGTTTTTACAGTTTAAGTGTCCACCATTTCCATATTTTGTCGTGGCGGGCAAAACACTATTTCGAGCTGGGAATGTTCACGAACGCCGCATCCTCAAGAATGTCTTTGATCTGATTGTGGTCACAGAGGGCCGTTTATATATTCAAGACGATGGTGATCGTTATTCACTTGGCAAAAATGAGTCTATTATTTTAGCCCCAAATCGGTTGCATTACGGCTTTCGTCCTTGTGAAGAAGATACTCGAATTTCTTGGCTGCATTTTGCCACGGATAATCCAACCGAACGGGTCCGACAACCTAAAAATTGAGATCAGAAAAAAGGCTAATCGCCGTAAATATTATTCTAAGGATGAGTTCAACCTCTACTTGCCCGTTTACAAGCGCCTTTCAGAAAAGGATACGCGCTACCTAATCCAGAATATGAATAATTTGTCAGATATCGATGTCAATCACAAGTTAAGAGAAAAGCAATTCACAACGCCCCAACTTGATCAATTATCTGAACAGCAGTTGTTTTTAAATATCATATCAACTATTTACGTCCAGTCGTCAGTCAGTCCTCAAGATAACTTGGCAACTCAAGTCTATGGTTTTATAGAATCTCATTACGATCAGCCCTTCTCGTTGGATGAGATTTCACGTCAATTTATGTATTCCAAGCCATACATTATCAATTCCATCAAGCAGGCATACGGCCAAACACCCCAACAAATTCATCGACAAATTCGACTTGAAAAAGCTGAACGGATGTTAATCGAAACAGTTTTATCCATCGACCTAATCAGTGAAAAGCTGGGGTATACCAGCTCATCATATTTCATTAAGCAGTTCAAATTGTATTATCATAAAACGCCATTGGCCTATCGGAACCATTCTGATAACGCCATTGTATAAAGAGGCAGGTTGCCGATTTTGGCAGCCTACTTTTTTCGTGTATAAGGATGATCAGATCGTAGGAAATCCTTCCCAATTATGAACAAAAACCGAAACCTCTGTGAATATAAGCGGGAAAGTTGAGCGCTTACAGTCTCCCTTGTTACGATAATTGCGAAAACAAGTCGTTAGGGAAATTCATATGGAGGAAGATGACATGAAATCAGCTAAATTTTATTGTATAAGCGCACTGACAGCACTGTTATTCATGGGTGCTGGTGGTGCGGTGATGGCGAGTAATGGTGGTAATGATGATGGTTCGAGAATTTCGCGGATTAATTCGACTCAAGGTGAAGAGGTCACTATTGCCGATAAGGACGTTGACATAGATACGGAAACTGGACTAATCACCAATTTTACGAATGTTGAAAAAGCTCGTAAATTGTTGGCTGGTGGACACTTGATGATTCCAGCTAAGATAAACGGAACGATTGTTAAGGGAATTGGATATAATGGCGAACCTGACGGCGTATTTGACTACGATCGTTTAAATTATCTTGTAAACTCAACCCAAACAGACCATTCTCGAAGAAACAAAGCAGAAAAGCGGAACAAGGATGCGGCTTCTCAGGGAATATCAGCGATAACTTTTGCTGAGCCAGAAAATATCCTAACAATTGGAAGATGGGCTTTCTACCATAACCAAATTTCTAATATTGACTTGCCAGAAGTAACCACAATCGGAGTACAAGCATTTCACCATAATCAAATCACTTCCGTAAATCTACCACAAGTAATTTCCATTAAAAGTGAGTCTTTCTTTGGCAACTACCTCACAGCCCTCAATTTGCCAAAAGTACAAACTATTGAGGACAACGCATTCGCCTTTAATAATTTAGCTAAAATTACGCTAGGGGGCTCTAACTCAACCCACAATATTATGATTAACTCCAAAGCATTTAGCCTTCAAAATTTAATCGAGAAAAGCAGCGGGCCGCTAACGACCCCTGCAGAAACTGCTTTCCGAACGAATGTACGCCGTCAGGATCCATTGAAGTGGCAAACCATTACTCAGGCGATCCAACCATCACTTAAAGCAAACGGCGTTGAACAATTAAAACCAACTAATGCAATATTATTCTCACTCAATGCAGGCGAGCACTTTAACCAGACTGTTAAAAATGATGAAGAGAATCAACAGTTTACAAACATCCCTCAGGCAGGGGATCATCTCAATAAATTTGCAATCGGGGTACAATTCAATCCCAAATCAAGTATAAGTGGAAATTCCCAATCAACTCAAACCGGCAACTACTCCACCGCCGCCGTGGTCAACATCACCAATCCCACCACGCCACCAACGACCACCCCAGATCCACAACCGGAAAGGGAAAAACAACCAGAGACCAACAATAATAATTCCGGCAACACGATCAATATTAATCCGGCACCCGACCTCGACTTCCCCCACCAATCCGAGTCAGTCGACAAAGTTGCCAAGCATCCCCACACAATTTATAACAAGCAGACCATTCGAGTGCACAAAAATACCGAGCTGACTTCCCCACTCAAGACTTACAGGAAAGTAGCTCGTCACAAAGCCAGAACATTCAAAGTTCTCGGCGTTGCGTACGCCAACAATGGCGCCAAGCGTTACAAAGTAGCAGGTGGTTACGTCACGGCTCACAAAGATTACGTTGCCAACGCCCACTACCAAAGCGTGCCGAAAAGTAAACGAGTAAAGGTTATCAGCACCAAGGGCATTCACAAATACCAAGACGTCAAACTGACTAAACGACCAACCAAGAGCCACGTCAAGCGAAATAAGGTGCTCAAAGTTATTAAACTGGTTAACCAAGGCAATTTAACCCGCTACCAACTCAATGACGGCAGCTACATTTCTACGAACAAAACGTTAATCATGCAATCCAAATAACTATCATCCCCACGTAACCAGGACAATTTCTAACTTTGTCCTGGCTTTTCTAGTTGTTTTACGAAAAAAGGTTGACTTATTGCCAGAAAAGCATAAACTTTTATGGTAGATTGCAAATTTAATCCGAATTTTTGGACAAATTTGTCAGCATAACCTGATACGGTGTTTGCCAGTCGA
>NZ_JAUCAP010000137.1:0-3162 GCF_030361045.1 Lentilactobacillus sp. TOM.63 | reverse complement strand
CTGTAGAATACAGGAATCAAGCCATGGTAGCTTAAATCAATATCTAAACTTGTCTAACTTTTCTGTTGCACTTCAAATTTCTGTTGTAAGAAGAGCTTTTTCATTTACTTCACTCAATTCCCAAAGTTGCAATGAATTGAGCAAGAATCCAATATGTGGTTTACTGTAGGTGATCAGAGAAATTAATAAAGATTCATTTAGTCTTGACCGGAACATTTTGTTAAATTTGAACGTATTGATATCAACATTAAGGGGGAATTTCCAATGAGAATTGATATTATCAAACCATCACTCATGACCGGCAACGGCGAAGTGGCCGTAAATGGTTTTTCGTCATCTCAAAATAACTGGGTCGATACTGGCGCCGAGGAAGATTTAAACACTTATGATTGGTCGAAACCGCTGGTTGGCTGCACTGCCACGCTATTTTTCTATACTGTAAGTGACCGAAACCACTTTGTTGACCAGCTGTTGGAACTCGACGGCAACGTCAATGGACTCGGCTTGGAACTTGCCGACGGAAACAAATACACGTTGGAAACGGCTGCAGGGATGGTTTCCAAACATGGTTATGATGCTGGCGTGGATGTGCGGGGGCAGCTGTATCAGGGATAGAATCTAGCTCCCTAATGGCTTGTGATCAAGTGATTTTTGAATTAATGGTTAAATTTTGCCAAATTGCTAATTAATATCTTTCATTTGTGACCCAGAAACTGACTAAGTTAGAATTCCTGATAGATCTAACCATCACAATCATCTATAATATAGGAAACCTATCCGAAACCTCACAATTTAAAGTAAAGGAACTGAGCATGCACACAACTCTTCAAAAAGAACTTCGCAACATTCTTAACGCCACTATTTTAGGTGGGAACATGAATCATCCGCTGGCCGGTTGGTGGGTCTTGACAATTTTGCGTGGCAATACACAAAATGCCGATACACCGATTACCGCGGATTTTTTGTTGCAGCAATTTAACATCAATTATTTGGAACGTGACGAAAAACCGATTGCTACGGAAGTGTTTAAAAAAATTTTGGATCGGTTAACTGCTGCCGACATGATCGAAAAGAGACAACACAAGGTCCGCGAGCAAATGCATAACGGGACTCGGCACATCAAAACGACTTACATTTACCGAATTAATTCCGTTGGCCTGAGCTTTATGAACGGGCTGCAAAAGGCCGCTGATTCACAATCCATGGCAACTGCCAACGTTGACCGGATCGATGAATATTGTCAGTTGGTGAACGAAATTTACGCTGGGGATAACGATGCCGAAACTAGCCGCCTGTTTAACCATTTTGGGGTCATGATCGATGCGTCCCAAGATGTTCTCAAAGGGATGCACAAGTTGGATGCTGATCTGTCAGGCTTGGCCAACGACATTTCTTTTAACCATGGCAGCGAAAATGCCGAAACGTTGCAAAAATTACTCAAAGAGCGGGCGATTCCCGCGTTTATTAAGATGATCAATACGAGCAGCAAGGTTCAGCACATGGTGTTTGATCCAGAATATTCGCGCCGGATTGCTGCCAGCAAACAAGGTAAGGATAGTATCGACCTTGATCAAATGCTGGGGCGCGAAGATAAAATGGCCATTGACTTTAAAAATACCCGTCAGGTGGTCCAGGCCAGCCTTGAACAATTAAATAATAGCTTGGAAAGTACCACCAATAAAATTGATAACAGTGTCGATTCCGTCTATATGCTATATGACACGATTAGTCGGACGATTCGCCTGTTAGTTCGCGAATATGAGCACAGTCAGCAGCAACAACTCGACGTTAAGGAAATGGTCAGACAGTTGGATGACCTAATGGCGCATTTCGAAGACGTTCATTTTCCACAAGCTTTGCCGGTTCATTTGGCAGATGATCGGGATGAAGATGATGCCAGTGATTTGCTGGATGCTGTTAGTTTACGGCCGGTCAATTACTTGATCGATAATTCAATACGTAATATTGCGACTGAAGATGAAAATCCTGATGTGGCGGATGACACTTATGCCGATTCTGGCTGGAATCAGGGTCTTACTGATTTTAATCGGGTGATGCAGACCGATAGTGCCGGCAACGCAAAGATTGATCACAATTTAGAATTCGATAGCCAACTTGCCCGAGATGAAGTGGCTCGGTTGTACACCGCCTTGTCCTATGACCAGTTGAATGGATTCGCTCCGTTTGGTCGCCAAGTTGTCGCAGTGGAACCGATCAGAACCAGTGATCAAATCAAGTTACACTGTCACGGTGAACGGTATAGTGTTTATTTGCCGAGTGGGTTTGCCGTTAAGTTCGCAAAATAGTTGGAGGAAATCAATGGAATTAGGAAACACAGAAAAAATGATCATTAATCGCCTACTTGATCAGGAATTATTCACGAGTACCCCAGAGCCAACAACCACTAAAGTGACGATCAATGCGATTCGGGCGTTTAAACAGGGCTATAAGCAGCGCCGTGTTTACCATTTTTTTAACCATTTGATTGGCACCCAGCCGCTCAACTATGGCAATAATCTGGTTCTGTTAATTGGCCCAGGCGAGCTGAGTGATGCTGAAAAACACGTGTTGTTGGCGACTCTCAAAGCGGTCATCAGTTCGCCAGAAATGGATGGGTTGGCCTCAGATATGGTCATTGATTCGCAAAGTATCATCCAACAGGTTCACAGTGAGGTCGTTGAGCTTGATGAACCAACGATTTATGGGATTATCGATGATATCTTTGTTAAACGCTTTGGCCTCTTTACACCGGACTATCCGGAGGGCGATGAAGCCAGCCGGTCGGAAATTATGGACCCATTCTGGGACATTAATCCCGATTTTATCAGCATTACTCATGAAATGATTGAATATATGAGCCATCCCCAAGACACTGGCAACTTGACCGAGCGTCAACGGGTGAACCGGGTGTTGCTTAGATTTAGGTACCTATCTCCGCACCGCTTTCCGGAACTCTGGCCGCAATTGGTTGCCAATAAGGAACAGTTGATGGCGGACTGGGCGCCACTGGAACGTTTTCGGTTGGAGTGTGGCGAAGATTACGCCATTTTGCTGGATAATCAACAAAAGAAGAGTGAAGCTAAACCTGAAGTGAACCCCAATAGTTGGAGATAATATTTAATAATTTTTAGGCACATAACTGGTCGTTGTGAATCCGGTATT
>NZ_JAUCAP010000136.1:0-3228 GCF_030361045.1 Lentilactobacillus sp. TOM.63 | reverse complement strand
GGTAAACACCATTTTAAAGGAAGCTGATCTTTTTTGTCCGAACAGCGTTCGGATTAATTTTACAATCTACCATATAATTTGTTGAGGGGAACTATGGTTTGGAGGGGATAGATTTGGGTAGTAGAAAACAACATTTGAAGGTCGATGGGAACTATAAGTGCATAATTGAAACTTCCTAGCTTATTATCTTTGGTATATTGATAATTATTGGAGTGAATATAAATAGTGCTGTTAACGCTAGTGACCTACTAAGCGAATCTTCGAAGATTACTGACATGATAAACGACAGTAGTTCTGTAACAAAGGAGTCATCAATTAATTTAACTTCTCAATTAGAAGCAAAAAGTGCTGATGGCACAATTTCTGGTACGTGGGGTGGGTGTAATTGGTCGTTTAAGCCGACAGGTGATAACCTCTATACATTAACCTTCAGTCCCGAGGGGAAGACAGGGATGCTCGGGACTCCTGAGCAAGCACCTTGGAATTTACAGCCATCAACTGTTGGCAATTTCTATTCAGGCGTCTCAAAAATAATTATCAAACCTGGAGTAATTGCAAACCCAGATTCTACTGGATTGTTTAAAATCGGGTATATTTTGAAGAGTATTGATGGGTTAGAGAATCTTGATACTACTCAGGTTACTAATATGAAGTCGATGTTTGCTGGAGACAGAAATTTGCAAACATTTGATCTTTCAAATTTTGATACATCGAATGTCACGGATATGAGTTATATGTTTAGATACAGTGATGACCTACCGGGCAGGATGGATTTTTCTAAATTTGATACTAGCAGAGTGACCGATATGTCCGATATGTTCTCAATTTGCAACTCAATAACTTCTTTGGATGTTTCCAATTTTAACACTGAACATGTCAAAACTATGCATGACATGTTTGGCGATATGCCAGATATTAAGCAAATAAAAGGGTTAGATAAATTCAATACGAGCCAAGTAACTGATATGAGTCAGATGTTTAGTGGGGATCAAGATTTAACTGAGCTTGATGTCCATAAATTTGATACTAGCTTGGTAACTAACATGACGGCTATGTTTTCGGGGCTGTCATCATTAAAGTCTAATTTATTTTTCGGGCTATCATCTTTTGATACGGGGAACGTTACAGATATGTGGGCCATGTTTCAAAATGATACGTCTCTAACAGATTTAAGCTTAAGTACGTTTAAGACAAATAAAGTTACAAGTATGAGATGGATGTTTCAAAATTGTCCGGCTTTAACCTCATTGGATATAAGTAGTTTTACTACTAAGAATGTGACTAATATGGAGCAAATGTTTGAGGGAGATGTTGGATTATCCAGTTTAGATCTTAGTGGCTTTACTGTAAATGACAGTGTGGATATGTGGCGAATGCTATCTGATTGCCGTAATATTTGGAAAATTAAATTAAACAAAGATTTTAGCTCAACAGACCAGTATACGGGTCTGCCTGATGTTCCCGGAAAGGGTGAAATTCCTGGAACGAAATACGTTAACACAGCTCCATATTGGGTAGCATTAGCTGGTGGTACAGAAAGCAATCCCCGTGGAAAGCGTAATTTTTACACATCAGAAAAATTGATGGCAGATCAGCGCACTGAAACTGACACGTACGTTTGGCAGCAAAGATCGAGTTCTGATCAGAGTTCTATTAAAGCTAAAGAGGAAGTTGATTTATCGGTTGGAGATAAATGGAATCCTCAGAGTGGTTTCATTTCCGCAACGGATTATTGGGGTGATCCTGTGATATTTAAGAACATTAAAGTTAGTGGTGACCATGTTGATACAACTAAACCTGGTCAGTATAACGTTATTTATACTAATGGTAACAAATTTGCAAATACCAAGGTAGTGGTTAAAGCAAAAGCTGTTCCACCAACTCCAGAACCACAACCAACTCCTCAACCAGTACCCAGCCCGACACCAACGCCGCAACCAAAACCTGACAATAACAATACGCAAGCTTCAATTCCAGATTGGGCTGCCGTCAAAGGCTCCGCGGTTTATTCACTGAAGAAGATCTATCTTTACAAACACAACAACTTCAGCAAGAAAGATCGCCTCGCTGGCTACACCAAAAAGCCACGAGTCTACCGACCAATGTTTGTCGTAACCGGTTATGCGCGCTCCAAGAGTGGCCACCTGCGTTACCAAGTTCGTGATGTTAACCACTTGACGAAGAACCGCCACAAGAAGGGTTACATCACCGCAAACTGGAGTTACGTCCGCCCAGTATACTATCAAAGCAAGCATCAAACGTTAACGGTCATTAATCCACGAGGTGTTAACGCGTACAAGAAAGCAAACCTGACGAAGAAGGTTCGCAATTACAAGCAAGGTACCATCCTTCATGTGACCAAGTTTGTTCACCATAATCTGACGACACGCTACGTTTTGAGTAATGGTCACTTCATTACTGGAAACCGCAAACTTGTTAAGATGGGCAAGCAAAAAATGTCGCGTTATGTCAAAGTTAAGCGCAGTCTCAACCGTTATCAAACGGTTAGCCTGATCAAACGCAATAAGCACATCAAGAAGGGGACTGAGCTTCGAATTAAGAACTATGACTTCTCACACGCCAATAGCGTTACCAAGACTGGTGCACTGAGATATCATGTTGTCGGTGGGTATATTACTGGTAATTCAAAGTATGTAAAGACGATTAAATAGTTTTGGAACAGTTTCTCAGGTAAGCTAATTATTTGAGGAGCTGTTTTTTAATGTTTTCCTAATCCGTGAGACTCTTGATCTAATGATGATTGCAACCGTTTTCCCCTGGATAATAATTTCAACACATTAAAATTTTACACTTGACATTCTCATAATTGCGACTAAACTCTTTAAGTAAATTGATAAACAAAAGCAGTGAAAAGATGAGTAGTCTTGGAACGGTATCAAGAGAGTTCACATTTGGTGAGAGTGAATTACCGGGAATTGATGAAGATGGTCTTTGAGCAGGATGTTGTTGAGCAAATGCAAGATAACGTGGTAAACGCACCTTATAGCGGACAGGCATTGATTCATAGTGCCTAGTGAGTCACGTAGTGTAAGCTGCGTGAAAATTAAGGTGGTAACGCGACAATATCGTCCTTGTATGGAATTTATTTCTATACGAGGACTTTTTTTATTCAATTTTTATCAAAAAAATTAGAGCCTGAATTATTCATAGTTCATTAAAAGCCCGTCAGTTTTCGTGTTTTTTCGAAAACTGACGGGTATGTTTTTA
>NZ_JAUCAP010000135.1:0-3391 GCF_030361045.1 Lentilactobacillus sp. TOM.63 | reverse complement strand
CCAGACATAAACATATTGGGAAACTATATACAAATACGGCGAAGTACGAAAAACGCTGAAAAAGAATTAGTTGAACCCATTTTTGAAAAATACAAAGATAAATAATAAGCTGAAAATGCCTTGCTACCCAATTTTTCATAGTCATGCTATAATGAAAAAGAAAAAGGAAGTCCCACGTGAACAGGACTTCCCGTGTAGAGCCGTTAAAGACGGTGGCAGATATTAAAACAACACTAGTTCGCCCCATAAGCGGTCAAAGTTATGTGGGGCGGCTTTTTCATTTGTGGTGTTTGTCGATATAGCTGAGTAGCGCGATTAAAAACGTGCCAAACAGCAACATCAACGAGAGTGTCTGAAAGACGCTCATTGACTGTGAAGCCTTCCTGAAGATTATTCCATGTTCCCATGAGCCTCACCTCGCAAGGGAAAAGACAATCATTGCCATTAAAGATTCTTGCTTAATCTATTATACAGGGAAATGGGGATAGAATAGTGTCTATGCATAATCAGCTTTCTTTAATCTTCGAGCCATAAATAGCCAAGCTATTAACGAAAACAACAGGACTATAAATACCGTGATGTAACTCGTGTTTCCGTGATAAGTTAAAGATTCGATCCAAAAAAAATTAAGACAACTAGGATATTCACGAGAAACCTTGTTTCCAGATGAAAAAACATTTGATGGTAAATACAGGGAAACGATAAATTCAATTAATAATTCGCACTAAGCTTAAAGGCCACTAGGGTATACCCTATTGGTCTTTTTTATTTCTGTGCTATACTAGGAATTATAATTGTTCATTAGAACTGTCCAAAAGGAGAATTGGAAATGGCTAAAATCGGTTATGCGCGTGTGAGTTCCAAGGAGCAACATTTAGATCGACAGTTAGCGGCTTTAAAAGACGTTGATAAATTATTTACGGATAAATTAAGTGGGGCTAACACTAATCGGCCAGAACTGCAAAAAATGCTGGCCTATATTCGTGAGGGTGATATTGTAATGGTCACTGAATTAGATCGCTTAGGCAGAAACAACCAGGACTTAACTAAGATTATGAACACCATTCAGAACAAAGGTGCCACCCTAGATGTGTTGAATTTACCGTCCATGACAGGGATTGCTGACCCAAATTTACGTCAACTGATGACCAACTTGATTATTGAACTCTATAAGTATCAGGCCGAAAGTGAACGTAAGCGAATCATTGAGCGCCAGCAGCAAGGGATTGCCTTAGCTAAGCAGCAGGGGAAATATCATGGGCGCAAACCCCAATATACCGAAGATGATCCCCGCTTACTACATGCTTTTAAGCTTTATCAGACGGGCATGAGTGATGTAGACGTCGCCCGTAATACCGGTATTAAGCGAACAACTTTTATCAGATATCGCAAGAAGTGCAATATAAAAAGATGAGATTTACATGCGATAATTACGTTATACTAGTTTAGAGAGGGCGACATAATGATCATTCAAACAAAGGGACTTACTAAAACTTATCAATCAAAAGTGGTGGTTGACCATATTGATTTAGCAATCAAAGAAGGAAGCTTAACTGCTCTACTAGGACCCAATGGCGCTGGTAAAACAACCACTATATCGATGCTCACAAAGATCTTAAATCCAACCAGTGGAATGATCAAGATGAAACCAGACATAAAGATTAGCATGGTATTTCAACAGAGTATTTTAGATAATGATTTGACAGTTATGGAAAATTTGAGTATTCGAAATAAACTTTATAAAGAAGCCAAATCTAATCATATTGATGCTTTGATTCAGAAAATCGGGTTAACTGAATTTATTAATCAAAAATACGGCCGACTTTCTGGTGGGCAACGGCGACGAGTTGATATAGCAAGAGCTCTACTTAATCAACCTGATATTATTTTTTTGGATGAGCCAACTACGGGTTTGGATATCCAAACCCGCTCGGCAATTTGGAAATTGTTGCATTCATTGCAAAGTCAAAATAATTTAACCATTATTTTGACGACACACTATCTTGAAGAAGCAGACAATGCAGATGAGGTTTATATTATTGATCATGGCAAAATAATTGCCAGCGGATCCGCTGATGAAATTAAAACACAAAACTCCAGCAGTAAACTCGTGATTGTTTCTGAACAAGCTGATCAATTAATGGCATTGATACCAAGTAAAATAATTCATACGCAGATTAATCATAAAACCATTTGTTTAAAGGCTAATTCTGACGAAGCACTCTCATTATTATTAAAGTTTCGTATTTTCATTAAAACGTTCACTTATCAAGAGGGAACGATGGATGATGCTTTTTTGTCATTAACCGGAAGGAAGATGCGTTGATATGATTACTTTAACAAGGAGAAATCTACTGTTGTATTTCCGCAATCGCCCCGGAGTATTCTTTTCATTATTGGGAGCAATGATTTCATTTCTCTTATATATTGTCTTTCTAAAAAAGTCAATGATAAGTAGCTGGAAAACTGTCCCTAGTTCTCACCAATTACTTGATTTTTGGTTGATTGGAGGGACTTTATCAGTGACTGCCATCACAACCACCCTTACCTCACTTGGACAATTAGTAAAAGATAAAGAACGCAAGGTTATTAAAGATTTTTATTTAACAGACCTTTCTCATTTTGAAATCACCATGAGCTATATGTTAAGTGCCGCTTTGATTGGCTTTATTATGCAAATAGTTATGTTCGCACTGATGATAGGATACTTTTCAATCACAGATAACTTGACCATGCCATGGAAGTCGCTACCAGCTGTAATTTGCGTTGCTCTTTTTAGCTCTTTACTAGCAGTTGTAATTAATATGCTGTTTATCCAGTTTATTAGTCGCTTTGATTCCTTGAACGCTATAGGAACAATTGTTGGCACGGCCTCTGGCTTTTTAGTGGGTACCTATATTCCAATTGGTATTCTTCCTAACTTTGCGCAGTTACTTATCAAATTAACTCCGGGTGCATATGTAGCAGCCATTTATCGACAAATACTTATGGCAGATAAATTAAAAACCGCTTTTCATGGTCAGCAAAGCCATTTTGAGAAAACGATGGGGATTAAGTTAGAGTGGCATCATTTATTAACTGGAATGCAAACGACTGTGCTCCTTACCGTAGTTTTTTTATTAGGAATAGCAGTTTTACTAATTGTTGACTTAATTCGAAGCAAGGAAAATGTGAGAACGGTTGATTGAGATAGCAAATATGATGAAACAAGTAGACCAATGTTTTGTGATTATTGGGTAGATTGTAAAATTAATCCGAACAGCGTTCGGATTAATTTTACAATCTACCATTTACACAAGATATTTTACGCTCTCCTTCAATCAGCAAAAATAGTTATTGTTGCGTTAAAAACGGTGTGCTAAACTAAAGCTAATTTAACAACCGAATATTA
>NZ_JAUCAP010000134.1:0-3393 GCF_030361045.1 Lentilactobacillus sp. TOM.63 | reverse complement strand
CGTTTATGGCGTAACTGTGAGCGTAAGCTCAACACTAGTCTCATGATGGTTTCGTTAGCTTTTATCAGGTTACTTCTCAAAAGATACTAAACAGTTTCTTAGAAACAACGGTCATTCAGTTGTATACCAAGGGAATTACCACTGCTGAAATTGCCGAACTCATTGAGAAAATGTACGGTGCTCACTACTCCAAAGCCACGGTTTCCAACATGACTAAAGCCGTCAATGAACAGGTTCAAGCTTTCCAGCAACGTCGACTGGCTTCACAATATGCGGCCATCTTCTTAGATGCCACTTACTTGCCGTTAAAGCGGGATACCGTTCAAAAAGAAGCCGTTCATATTGCGATTGGCATTCGTCCAGATGGTACGAAAGAAGTGCTGAACTACCAAGTGGCGCCAACGGAATCGACTGGAATCTGGACTGAACTGCTGGGAACCTTGATCAAGCAGGGCGTTAAAGATGTGCTGTTGTTTGTGGCCGATGGGTTAGTTGGTTTGGATGAAGGCTTGAATCGGCATTTCCCTAAAGCCAAACGACAACGTTGCCTGGTTCATGTTGGGCGGAATCTGATGAACAAAGTTCGCGTAAAAGACCGCAAGGCCGTGATCAGTGACTTTAAACAAGTTCATCGGCCCGCCAACCGTGAAGCAACCGAACTGAAACTGAATGAGTTCGCCAACAACTGGCATCAGACCTATCCCAAATTAATCAAAGATCTGCTTAAAATGCCGAATTTACTCATTTTCATGGACTTTCCACCAGCTATCCGGCAATCACTCTACTCCACTAACCTGATTGAGAACTTTAATAAGCATCTCAAGCGCACCACCCACCACAAAGAACAATTTCCAACGGAAGATTCACTGGATCGCTTCCTGGTTTCTCAGTTTAATGTTTATAACGAGAAGTCTCTGAAGCGGATCCACCGAGGGTTCAAAGGACTCCAGGACACCTTGGAAGCATCATTTATTTAAGTTAGATACATATTATATGTACGAAGGCATTTCATTTACACAAGATTCTTGACGCTACCTATCAGATGGTTCAACTAGATAGTTAAGAATAGAATGCCCATAATTTATGGTTTCAATCAGTATATCGTAAATTATGAGCTTCTTTAAAGTGATTTCATTATGATGTATATGGCATAGTTGCTTTTCTTCGTGTTTAGGCTTACTATTTTGCAGTGCTATATTTCAATAATTAGCGTTGGGGGCAAGCAAATATGAATAAGCAACTAGAACGTGTTTCTTTTGCGGGGACACTTGTTACTTTAGGAATTGTGTACGGTGATATTGGCACTTCACCATTGTATGTTATGAATGCATTGATTGGTGACGCCGGTAAAATGGGAAATATTTCTCCCAATTACGTGATTGGATCGATCTCGTTGATTTTTTGGACATTAATGATCATTACAACGTTGAAGTATGTTGTCATTGCAATGCAAGCCGATAATAAGCGTGAGGGCGGAATTTTTGCTTTATATGCATTGGTTCGAAAAAATTCAAAATGGTTAATTTGGCCAGCCTTGATTGGTGGGGCGGCCATTTTGGCCGATGGAACATTAACTCCTGCAGTAACTGTGACTTCAGCCATTGAGGGATTAAAAAAACAACACCTTGGCCCTGTGGCGTTTAGTAATTCTCAACATAACGTCTTGATTATCACAACAGTTGTTCTACTCGTATTATTTATGATTCAACGTTTTGGAACAGGTGTGATTGGGAAATCCTTTGGACCAGTGATGATTTTATGGTTTGGCTTTTTGGCTGTCTTTGGAATCGTTAATCTAATCAATTATCCAATGATATTGAAGGCTATTTCTCCTTATTATGCAATTAGGGTACTATTCAGTCCAGTTAACAAAGTGGGAATCTTTATACTTGGAAGTATCTTTTTGGCAACCACAGGAGCAGAGGCTTTATATTCCGATATGGGTCACGTTGGCAAGCAGAATATTTATGTAACATGGCCACTAGTATATAGTACCCTATTTTTAAATTACTTAGGTCAGGGTGCTTGGATAATTAGACATGCAGGTGATACTGCTTACAGGAACTTATCGAACTTAAATCCCTTTTATGAAATGCTCCCCGGAACTTGGCGCCTAGTTGGCATTTTGCTAGCCACACTCGCTGCAATTATTGCCTCTCAAGCGTTGATTACGGGTTCTTACACTTTAGTCGATGAAGCAATTGGCTTAAAATTTTTACCTAGAATGGTTATTAGACATCCAAGTAATATAAAAAATCAAATTTATATTGCAACTGTTAACTGGATACTATGTATAATAACAATTAGTGTAGTCTGGTTCTTTGGTAGTTCACAAAAAATGGAGGCCGCGTATGGTTTAGCGATCACTATTACCATGCTTATGACTACTGTGCTTTTGCATGAATTCTTAAAGAAACACCTTTCTAAGGTAACAGCACTTATAATTGCCTTGTTTTTTGGTTTTATTGAGTTAATCTTTCTAATTTCAAGTTTGGTTAAGTTTATTCATGGCGGTTATGTTACGTTAACAATCATGTTGGGCATTCTTTATATTATGTGGCTTTGGTACTTTGGAAATAAACGAAGAGAACATTATGAGAAAGAAAGCGAGTATGTTTCACTTCTTGACTATCGTGATCAACTCTCTAAATTAAGCGCAGACAATACAGTACCTTTGTTCACGACTAACTTAGTGTATATGACTAAAATTAAGGGTGATTACCAAATTAGGCGTAGTACCATGTATTCTATTCTCGACAGACAACCTAAAAGAGCTAAAGTTTATTGGTTTGTTACAGTCAATGAAACCAATGCACCTTATGAAAGTAATTATACAGTTGATTTACTTGAGACGCATAATGTTGTTAACGTTCAATTTTACTTAGGGTTTAGGAAATCTCAATCCGTTAGTGTCTACTTACATCAAGTTGTAAATCATCTAGTGGAACAAGGTATTTTAGAACCACAAATACCCACGTATTCAACAGAGCGACAACGGAAAGTCGGCGACTTTAAGTTTGTTATTATAAAGGAACAACCAGCAGATTTAATTGTCAATGATAAGTTAAGCTCGTTAGATAGAAGATTGATTGGCGGGCGCATCTATTTGCAGAAAATTACGGCTTCACCTATTTCATGGTATGGTTTGGAGTTTAGCAATGTCATAGAAGAAAGTTCTCCGTTATTTATTACTCAAGATCAGGATCAATACTTAATCCAAAAGAAAATTTATCATCGAGGCAGATTAAGTAAGACTGAAAAATGAGTATGCAGTAGTTTAAGTGCAACAACTAAGTTAGAAAAATTATATTTAGTTTTAGGTAGATTGTAAAATTAATCCGAACGCTGTTCGGACAAAAAAGATCAGCTTCCTTTAAAATGGTGTTTACCACA
>NZ_JAUCAP010000133.1:0-3402 GCF_030361045.1 Lentilactobacillus sp. TOM.63 | reverse complement strand
AAACAAAAAGAGCCCTAATCACAAAGTGATTAGAACTCGAATTTAGTTTCACCAACAACAGTTGACGAAGAGCCAAATAAAAAAGCAATCACTTAGCCGGATTTTACCGAACGTTTAGTGATTGTCCCAAATTATTGTTTCGTTTTTATAACTGATCCTGATCAAAATCACGAAGCCATGCAAGTGCCAGTGCTTTGTCTCCCAGATGGGTTCCGATGGTTGGACCAAAATAACTTTGCTCAATTTTCATATCCGGATAAAGTTCGTGAATTTTGTTTGCCCATTCATTTCCCGCTTTGGGATCATTCCCATTAATGACAAGAGCACGCAACGGATAAGTTGCCCGCTGTTGAGCCTGTGCAAACAACTCTTCAACCCTCTTGAGCGCTTTCTTTCGAGATCGAATTTTTTCGAAAGCCACAATTTCATTACTCTTATCGTCAAACGTGAGTAATGGCTTAATTTTAAGAATTCCCCCAATAAATGCGGATGCATTAGATAAGCGTCCACCACGAACAAGATTCTGAAGGTCATCAACTACAAACAACTCGTCGATTGTTGACCGTAAATCGTCCAAATAATGGATGATCTGTTCAGGGGTCCTTCCCAAACTAGCCATCTTACTAGCTTGAATCGCAAGATACCCCATCAACTTGACAGTGATTTTAGAATCATAAGGGATCACCTTAATTTTATCGATCGAAGGGGCCACCTGTTCCAATGAATTATAAAAGCCCGATATTGTGCTGGCTAAATGGATACTAATAACAGTATCATAGCCTTCATCTGCTAGCTTCTCGTACAGTTCAATCATTTCACCAACTGGTGGTTGAGAGGTGCTTGGAAAGGAATGAGACGTTTTTAATTTTCCATAGAAGGCCTCAGTAGTGATATCGTCGCCTTCCTTGTACTCCTTACCATCAATAATGACTGGAATTGGAACCACTGTTATATGGTATTTTCGTTGTTCTGCTTCAGTAAGGTACGCAGTACTATCAGTTACAATAGCAATCTTCATTCAATCCACCTGCTCATAATTATATTCTGCCAAGACTCTGTTCCAACCGATTGATCAAAATCTTCAATAAATTCTTCTCTTCATCGGTCCAGTGACTAAAAATTTGATCTGTAAGAGCATTAAGCTTGGTTTTGACGTATGTACTCGATTCGATGCCTTGGTGGGTAACATTATAGATTAATTGACGTTTATCCTTACCCACGGCTGTCTTTTCTAACATGTCTTTTTCAACGAGGCGCTTTAACTGGCGGGACAGGGTTGAAATGTCCAATTGGGTTGTTGCCGACAAAGCTTCTTGAGTGGTATGACCATCAATGACCTGATCCAGTAACTTCCATTCCGAAATTGTGAGCCCCGTTGCTTTGGTGATCGCAAATAATTGCGCTTTATGGTTTTTGGCAGCAGAATTAAGTGCTGGAAGAATATCCTTCATGATGACAATACCTCCGAAAAAATAGTATACGCTAAATAATTATGACTTACAAATGAACAACAGGCTTCGCATCAAGGCGTGAAGTGCGCTATACTAATAGATGCTACCTATATGAAAGTGAGTGATAAGATGTCATTTGATGGTTCTTTTACCCATTCCATGAGAAACGAATTAGCTTCAATTTTGAAGACTGGAAGGGTAAGTAAAATAAATCAACCCTATCCAAATGAATTAATATTAACAATTCGTGCCCAAAGTAAAAATCAACAATTATTGCTGTCTGCTAATCCAACCTATGCACGGGTTCAATTAACTAAAATTCCCTATTCAAACCCAAGTGTTCCAAGTAATTTTACGATGATTATGAGAAAACATCTGAGTGGTGCAATTTTGACCGATGTTCAGCAATTAGACAACGATCGGGTCCTCAAATTTCTGTTCACCTCAAGAAATGAACTCGGGGATCAAACCGAACTGTGTTTAAATGTCGAAATTATGGCCAGACACAGTAACATTATTTTAGTTGATCAAAAAACCAGCAAGGTCATCGATGCTATTAAGCATGTTGGTTCAGATGTGAACCGGTATCGGATTTTGTTACCAGGAGCTACTTACATTAATCCACCAAAGCAAGACGTACAAAATCCATTTACAAAGACAAGCTTTACTGATATTGATCAACTAATTGAAGAATTTCCAAATATTCAGGTTCTCGCAGATAATGTTCGAAAAATGATTCAGGGATTGGGTAAAGACACATCCTTGGCACTAGCAAGTTATTTGCACAAATCCGATCAAACGGAAACTAATTTCAAGAACTTTTTTAGTCAATTTGATGAGTCAAAGCCGACGTTGAGCAATATTGCTAATAACAAGCTTAATTTTACCGCATTTCCGTATCCAGATACAGCAAAAAATACTTTTTATTCGACGCTTAGCGAATTATTGGATGCCTATTACGCAGAAAAAGCGCAACGGGATCGAGTTCGTGAACAAGGGGCCGTTTTAATTCAAGTCGTTAAAAAACAGCTCAAAAAAAATCGAACGAAACTTAAACGATTAACTCGGGATATGGCTGAAACTGAGAATGCAGATGCGTTCAAAATTAAAGGTGAAATCTTAACGACGTATCTCAACAAAATCCAACGGGGAATGCAAACAATTGAGCTTCCCAACTATTATGACAACAACGCCATGATCTCAATCAGCCTTTCGAATCAATTGTCTCCTTCAGAAAATGCCCAGCGTTATTTTAAAAAGTATCAAAAATTAAAGAATGCTGTTAAATATTTGAACGAACAGATTAAGTTAACGCAACAAGAAATTGATTATTTTGAAAATATTCAGTCTCAGATTGAACTGGCTAAACCAGAAGACTTAGTAGACATTCGCTACGAATTAGAACAGGGCCACTATCTTCGGGATCATGAACAACATGGTAAGAAGAAAAAAGCCAAGCGCCCAAAGATTAACAAACCAGAGGAATTTGTTTCAACTGATGGTACCGAAATTCTCGTCGGGAAAAATAATCTCCAAAACGAACGTTTGACCATGCATACTGCTGACAAACGGGAAACATGGCTTCATACGAAGAATATTCCCGGCTCTCATGTGATTGTCCGAAGCTTTAATCCATCCGAGCAAACCTTGACCGAGGCTGCCAATTTAGCAGCGTATTTCTCAAAAGCTCGTGACTCAGCTAAGGTTCCTGTCGATTATACAAAGGTTAAGCATATTAGAAAGCCGAATGGCGCAAAACCCGGCTTCGTTATTTATGATAGTCAGCAAACGTTATTCATTGATCCTTCAGAAGACATCGTTAATAAACTTAGAAAATAATTCAGGATAACATAGTGGCTGAACCAGATGGAAATTGTGGTTCTACAATATCTGTTGTTGGTAATAGATTTTATCTATTACTGATGACAGATTTTTTGTTTCTCGTTAGAAT
>NZ_JAUCAP010000132.1:0-3498 GCF_030361045.1 Lentilactobacillus sp. TOM.63 | reverse complement strand
AATACCGGATTCACAACGACCAGTTATGTGCCTAAAAATTATTAAATATTATCTCCAACTATTGGGGTTCACTTCAATTTTGGAATAGTTGGTTCTTTTCGTTAAATTCTGGGATCAGCCGTTTGGCGCAGCTTTTATCCAAGTGACTACAGCGATCCAAACGAATAATGACGGATTGGAAATTAATATATGCCCCAACTTTTTTGGTTCCAAAAAAACGATTTGATTGGCATGTTGACGATGCCTTATCAGCTGACCAAAACACCAGTTTCCTAAAATCCAGCCAACTTCATCACAATAATATTTCACAAACTTTCAATTTCATCTATAATGACATCAAGAGTAAATAATGATCGGAGTTGATTTTCATGGCCGATGGATACGAATATCCATTGATCGATGGATTAGATGTGGATGAAGTCATCATCGTTGTGGGATTCTTCCAAAAAGTGGAGGAAGCTTATGAACAGCGGGGTGGTGTTGATCGAGCTGAGTTGATGAAGGCCTACAATGGTTTTCGGGCAACATTGCCGGCCCAGATGGAACAGAAGCAATTGGAAAAAGAATTTTTGAAACGCTCCGGATATGATGCCTATGCCGTGGTTAAAAAGGCCAAGGCATCAGAAATTAAGACTGTAAAAATGGATGGCGCAAACAATGGACGTTAGTGAAATTAAAAGAATAGATAAAACGGTTAAGAGTTGGTTAAAGGAGTCGCGGGACAACGTTCTCAGAAAAATCGATACCAGGTTGACCGTAGATACCAAGACAAGCAGAACGGACTTAGTGACCAATATTGATAAACAAAACGAAAAATTCATCGTTGGCCAAATTCGGGCGTTTGATCCAGACGCCAAAATTTTAGGTGAAGAAGGTTCCGGTGACGATGTGCAATCGACTCGCGGCCATGTCTGGATAGTAGACCCGATTGATGGTACCATGAATTTTGTCAAGCAACGGAATCACTTTGCCATTATGATTGCCTTGTACGTGGATGGCAAGGGCGTCTTAGGCTATATTTTAGACGTGATGGGGAACCGATTATTATCAGGTGGCCCTTCAATTGGCGTGTCTGATAATGGTCAGCCTTTGGTTAAAGTTGCGGATACCCCATTGCGCGAAGGCTTGGTGGGGTTAAGTGGTCCCATGGTCCTGCATAATGATTACAATATGGTCGATATTGCCAATCAATCATTAGGGATGCGGGTGTATGGCAGTGCTGGGATTGATATTATTTCTGTCCTGAGAGGTGAACTGGTTGGCTATATTTCATACCTGAAACCATGGGATTTCGGTGCTGGTCGGATATTGTGTGAAGCCGTTGGCATTAAGGTAACCACTGTTGACGGGCAACCCTTAGATGTGTTATCATCAACCACGGTATTGTTAGCAACACGAAAGGCACATCGAGACATTCTTACAATTGTAGGTCAATAGTCATACTGTGACGGTTGTCACAGTTTTTTTATGCCAATAGATTAAGATGTGTATCATTCGGTAACGTTTTATAATGAAGGGAAGCAAACGACTTGGATACAAAACTAAAAACACGTGACGACATTCGTAACATCGCAATTATTGCCCACGTTGACCACGGTAAGACAACCTTGGTTAACGAACTATTGAAACAATCAGATACTTTGGATCAACATGTCCAGATTGAGGATCGTGCCCTTGACTCTAATGCAATCGAAAGAGAACGAGGCATCACGATTCTTTCTAAGAACACTGCTGTTAAGTATGGTGATAAGCAAATTAATATTTTGGATACACCAGGGCATGCTGATTTCGGTGGTGAAGTTGAGCGGATCATGCGAATGGTTGACGGTTGTTTACTAGTCGTTGATGCTTTCGAAGGAACCATGCCACAAACTCGATTTGTTCTTAAAAAGGCATTGGAACAACATTTAACACCAATTGTTGTGATTAATAAAGTCGATCGTGAGGGTGCTCGTCCTGAAGAAGTTGTGGATGAAGTTCTTGATCTCTTTATCGAATTAGGTGCTGATGAAGAACAATTGGACTTCCCAGTTGTTTATGCTTCAGCTATGAACGGAACATCAAGTTATGATTCCGACATCAGCAAGCAGGAACACACGATGAAGCCAATTTTCGACACCATCATCAAAAACATTCCGGCTCCAATTGATAATTCAGACGAACCATTACAATTCCAAGTTGCAATGCTTGATTATAATGATTTCGTTGGCCGAATTGGGATTGGCCGAATTTTCCGGGGAACTATCAGAGTGGGAGATAACGTTACTGTTATGAAGCTTGATGGTTCTAAGCAAAACTTCCGGGTAACTAAGTTAATGGGATTCTTTGGCCTTAAGAAAGAAGACATTCAAGAAGCCAAGGCTGGTGATTTAATTGCCGTTTCCGGGATGGAAGATATTAACGTTGGTGAAACGGTTGTTGATCCAAAGACACCAGAACCACTTCCAATTCTGAGAATCGATGCACCAACCCTGCAAATGACATTTGGAACCAATACTTCACCATTTGCTGGCCAAGATGGTAAGTTTGTGACTGCCCGTCAATTGGAAGACCGATTGAAGCGTGAATTGCATACCGATGTATCACTTCGAGTTGAAGATACTGATAATCCTGGTTCATGGACTGTTTCTGGTCGTGGTGAACTTCATTTGTCAATCTTGATCGAAACGTTACGTCGTGAAGGCTTCGAATTACAAGCTTCTCGTCCAGAAGTTATCTATCGAGAAGTTGATGGCCAAATGTGCGAACCATTCGAGTCCGTTCAAATTGATACGCCTGACGAATATACCGGTTCAATTATCGATACCCTTTCACAACGTAAGGGTGAGATGCAGAACATGGAAACAACTGATAATGGCCAAACCCGGTTGACATTCTTGGCACCTTCTCGTGGCTTGATTGGTTATTCAACTGAATTCCTATCAATGACTCGTGGTTATGGTATCTTGAACCATACTTTTGAAAAGTACATGCCAGTTATTAAGGGTTGGAACCCTGGTCGTAAGAAGGGAACCCTTGTTTCAATGAACGCCGGTAAAGCTACTACCTATGCAATGATGGGGATTGAAAGCCGAGGTACTTTATTGATCGATCCAGGTACAGAAGTGTACGAAGGAATGATCGTTGGTGAAAATAACCGTGAAAATGATATTACGGTTAACATCACCAAAGGTAAGAACTTGACTAACGTTCGGGCTGCCGGATCTGATGATATGGCGCGGATTAAGACACCAACTCATTTAAGCCTTGAAGAATCTTTGGAATTCTTGAACGAGGATGAATTGTGTGAAGTAACGCCTCACCATATTCGTTTGCGGAAAAAGATTTTGAACTCTAGTTCTCGTGAAAAAGAAGCTAAGAGAAGAAAGCACAGCTAAGATAAATTTAATAAAACCTTTTCAACTAAGAGGATCAGGTAACCTTGAGGTGTACCCCAAAAGTTAAAGTAAATATTTGCTTGTCTTTCCTAGGCGGCACGGAGTCGATAGCTTATCGGCG
>NZ_JAUCAP010000131.1:0-3615 GCF_030361045.1 Lentilactobacillus sp. TOM.63 | reverse complement strand
AAAATGCAAAATACCCATCAAACGCGTGAAACATGTGTTTGATGGGTATTTTGTGTATTTTTATGAATAAATCAGGGCTACAGAGCCATTCAAAAATTGAAAAGCCACATTATGAAAATAATATTCATTTACATCGTCAATACGCTTTTGTTGTGCAGATTTGTGTTATATAATGTTAGCGAACTGGTATAGACATATCAGCTTACTTAGTTAACTTAATGATAGGAGTGAACATTTTGCCAACTGAAAGACGTTCTTTGATTGTACTCTTCGGAGCAACTGGTGACCTTGCCACTCGTAAACTTTATCCAGCGATGCTAAAGCTTTACGAAAAAGGAAACATTCGTGAACATTTTGCCGTGATTGGAACTTCCCGTCACAAGATAGATGATGAAAAATACCGAGAAATCGTTGAAAAATCGGTAGCTAAAGAAACAAGTAACAAAAAGATGATCAGTGATTTTGCCAGTCATTTCTACTTTGTCACCCATGATGTGACTAACGTTAGTCATTACGCAAACTTAAAAGATAAATCAGCAGAATTGGACAAGAAGTATGCTTTAGGTGGAAACCGAGTCTTTTATATCTCAATGGCCCCTAACTTTTTTGGAACCGTTGCCAAGAATCTCAAGACTCAGCACCTACTCTCAGAAAATGGCGGTTTCAACCGACTCGTGATTGAAAAGCCATTTGGTCGTGATTTTGAATCAGCTAAACAGTTAAATGACGAATTAAGTGCTGCATTTGAAGAAAATCAAATTTTCCGAATCGACCATTACCTTGGTAAGGAAATGATCCAAAATATTGAAGCCATTCGCTTTGGCAACACTATTTTCGAAGCCCTTTGGAACAACCGATACATCGATAACATTCAAGTTACCTTGGCTGAAAACCTTGGTGTTGAAGAGCGGGCCGGTTATTACGATAACTCAGGTGCGCTGCGTGATATGGCTCAAAACCACATTATGCAGATTGTCAGTTTGCTCGCGATGGAGCAACCGGTTGCATTTAAGGATACCGATATTCGGCAAGAAAAAGTGAAGGCTTTACGGAGTCTCCGGGTATACAACGTTGCTGAAGCATCAACCAACTTTGTCCGTGGCCAATACGGTGGTGTTGGTAACTCTAAGGAATATCGTCAAGAAGATGGGGTTCCAAAGGATTCTAATACCGAAACCTTTGTTGCCGGCAAGTTATTATTTGATAACTATCGTTGGTCTGGAACACCGTTCTATATCAGAACTGGTAAGAAATTGGCTGACAAGTTTACTCGTGTGGACGTTGTCTTCAAGAAGCCGCTCGTGGATATCTTCTCCTTCCCACAAAGTGGCAGTACCCCATTAAACGCCAACGTTTTGACGATCTTCATCGAACCAAATCAAGGCTTCTCATTGATGGTTAATGCGAAAAACAGTGAACAAGGATTCCATACTGAACCCGTTAACTTGCAATTCCTTGAAGACTCCAAGCGAACCAAAGAAACGCCACAACCGTACGAACGTTTAATCCATGATGTGTTGAAGGGTGACGGTACTAACTTTGCCAGCTGGCCTGAAGTTGCCAGTGCATGGAAGTTTGTTGACCAGATCCGTCGGGTATGGGATATTCAACAACCAATGTTCCCTAATTACATTCCAGGATCAATGGGACCAGTTTCTGCAGATGAACTGTTGGCAAGAGATCACCGAGAATGGGTTTACAAATTGAATAAGTAGTCATGAAAAACATTTTCAAAATTTGTATGAGTGTTTTCACAATCTTTGCAATTGTTTGAACAAATTCCTACTCTAGCGTGCTTTTTTGTTCACTTTATAATTGTGAGATGGTACACTAACTGTGTAGTAATTCTTAAAAAGAAAAGGATGGTTTTTAAATGTCTGATCAAAAAGCAAATATCGGTGTTGTCGGAATGGCCGTTATGGGCAAGAACTTAGCCCTTAATATCGAAAGTCGCGGTTATACCGTTGGAATTTTCAACCGTACCGGCGCTAAGACCGAAGAAGTTATGAAGGATCACGGAGACAAGAAACTTGTTCCTAGTTATACGATTGAGGATTTTGTTAAGTCACTTGAAACCCCTCGTCGAATTGTCATGATGGTTAAGGCTGGAAAGCCAACTGATGCTGTGATTGACGAATTACTACCATTACTTGATAAGGGCGATGTCCTTATTGATGGTGGTAACACTAACTTCCACGATACGATGGCTCGTAACGCCCGCCTTGATAAATCAGGAATCAACTTTATCGGCATGGGTGTTTCCGGTGGTGAGCTTGGTGCCTTACAAGGTCCTTCACTAATGCCAGGTGGTCAAAAAGAAGCCTACGATTTGGTTGAACCAATTTTGAAACAAATCGCTGCTAAGGCCCCTGCTGACGGCGAACCATGTGTTACTTACATCGGCCCTAACGGTGCTGGCCATTATGTCAAGATGGTCCACAATGGTATCGAATATGGTGATGAAGAGTTAATCGATGAAAGTTACAACATTTTGAGAAACCTTGCTGGTTATAATGTTGACGAATTAGCTGACATCTACAAAGACTGGAACAAGGGCGAACTTGACAGTTACTTAATCGAAATCACTGCTGATATCTTGACTCACAAAGATGACTTGGGTGACGACAAGAGCAAGCCAATCGTTGATATGATTCTTGACCGTGGTGCCAACAAAGGTACTGGTAAGTGGAGTTCACAAGATGCCCTTGAAATCGGTATCGATCAATCAGTCATTACTGAAGCCGTTTATGCACGATTCATCTCAATGTTCAAGAAGGATCGAGTTGCTGCTTCTAAGGTACTTCCAAAGCCTAAAGCTGACGTTGATTTCGATAAGAAAGAAATCGTTGAAAAGGTTCGTGAAGCCCTCTACTTTGGTAAAGTAATGAGTTATGCTCAAGGCTTTGACCAATTAAAGGCTGCTTCAGACCAATACAAGTGGGATATCAAGTTAGGCGAAATGGCAAAGATTTGGAGAGCCGGCTGTATCATTCGGGCTCGTTTCTTGCAAAACATCACCGATGCTTACGACAAGAACCCAGACCTTCAAAACTTGTTGCTTGACCCTTACTTCACAGATATCTGCAAGAAGTATCAAGAATCAGCTCGTGACGTGGTTGCCTTGGCTACAAAGGCCGGCGTACCAGTCCCATCATTGGCTGCTGCCGTTTCTTACTACGATTCATATCGTTCAGAAGTTGTTCCTGCAAACTTGTTGCAAGCACAACGTGACTACTTCGGTGCTCACACATATGAACGTGTCGATCGCCCAGGAAACTTCCATTATACTTGGTATGAAGAACAATAGAGTGCTGAACCCAACGGTTTGACGCGTTAATATAACAAGGATCATCGGTAATCCTGGGCTTTAGGATTATTGATGATCCTTGTTATATTATTAAGCGTCAGTTGGGTGAAGCACGTTTCCACCATATAGCCGAGTACCAGTAACTGGTAAATGGACATTAATCGGTGTTTTTCCGATTAGTGTCCATTTTCAGTTATATGTAGGGAACTGATGTGCTGAGCACGTTTTAGAGTAAGCACTAAATAACTGGACGTCTACTTCGTAGACGTCTTTTTGAGTACCATAGAATTATTAATTAAGTATGAGGT
>NZ_JAUCAP010000130.1:0-3674 GCF_030361045.1 Lentilactobacillus sp. TOM.63 | reverse complement strand
CTCAAAAAGGGACTAACTGCTAAAGCAGTAAGTCCCTTTAATTCGATTTACCGTTGACTGACGGCCATTAACCAGCTCCAATGCTCATCAGCGGGTAAATTAAAGTCATAGACCAAATTCAAAGGCTGGGACCATCTAATTCATCATGTTGTCCCTCTGAACGCTCTTGTGGCCTCTGAGGGGCTTTTTTAGACGGTTCTTTTAGTCCAGCTCGTTCTAGCCACTCACTTGGTAAGCCAACCCCTAATTTGCGCTGTAAGAAGCGGTCAACGCTCCGAACAATTCCTTGTAGCGTCCCTACTAACTTTTGAAGACGACGATTCTCAATGTCTAGTTCCATAGCCTTACTTTCAGCTTTGATCAACTGGTCTTTTTGAATATCCATATCAGACCTTTGGGACAGAGTTTCAGTAAAATACGTATCCGTTAAGCTGGCGCCCTGTTTAAGCTTATCAAAATCAAACCGATCAACTAGCACATAGCGCTTATGGAAACGGGATTCCTTCGTTTTGATACTATTCACATCAAATTTAGTGGCTTGATACGTTTTAAGTTTCGCTTGGCGCTGCTTAGTTTCATTTTCAACCGCTGCTAACTTTTGCTGCCCCTGCTTAATAGATTCCCGCATGGCTTTATATTCCGGTACCGTCAAACTTTTACGTTTCGATTCTTGAACCCCACGTTGAACATTAAAACCATGCTGTTGCAAATAAGTCGGTAATTGATCTTGAATATCTCGCAAAGCTGGGCGATTAAAAACTCGTTTAGCAGACAATTTATACTCATCATCAAACGGGACAATCCCCATATGCATGTGTGGAGTACTCTCATCAAGATGAACAATCGCATAGCGAATATTTTCTTCACCAAATTTTTCAGCAAAATAGTCCTTCGCTGTTTCAAAATATTTGCGCGTATCAACCGCCGTTAAATCGGCAAAGAAATGACTATCACTTGAGATAATCCATTCATTGACCAAGACCGCATCTTTTCTAACCGCTCGCTGACTGGTTTTATGTTCGTTAATATAAGCCTCAATATCCATTTTGAAATGATTAGTCCGACCAGCAACCAAATCATAATTTAAAACAGAACGGTCAACATCAATATCAGTATTTTTGTGATTCTGTGTTCGACGTTGATCATGATTACCCAAACCAACCAGATTGTCAGCTTTCAATTTCTGCATATTAGCCACTAAATAGCTCACCTAACCACTCCATTCCCAAACAGCTAAATTTGATTAGAGCATAGCATAAATAACGGAGAATCTCCATGTAAGGTATAGCCCAATATACTTTACAAGGTAAAGTGTGGGCTCTGCGAGGCCGTTTTTGCCGCTGGCAAAAAAATAATCAAAGGTCGCTTTGGCTCCCAATGATTATTTAAAGCAATAATACCTTAACAATGTTCATCAAAAATAAAATTTCTCAAAACATGTAAAAGTTCTCTTTGAAGTTTTACAGGTTCAGTTTTTCTTTTCTCAAATTCTCTAATATATTCATCGCGTTGATTAGGACTCATATTTCTAAGATTACCACCAGATCCTCGAGTAACTATCAATTTATAGTAATCGAACAACGATTGCACGATTTTATCCACTATTTCAAAAATATTATTTGGAATTGCAAGAGTTCCTTCAACAAAATTTCTCAAAGCTAGTAAATCACTATTTAAATCAGGAATAACATCTTTACCGGCACATTCTCCAATTTCATTATGAAATGCTCCAGCTTTCTCAAAAAAACTATTTATAAATTCCTGCAAAACAACAAACTTATTAGAATTATCAGTATAATTTGTAACTTTAGAAATGAATGTTACATCAGAATTACTAATATTATCGCTGTTAAAATTACCAGAAGAAGTATTAGAACAATTATCTTGACTGGTCTGATTGTTTCTTTTCATGCTTTTCACCTTCACTATTATCAACATTGACACTAGAATTATTGATATTATTACTATTGAAATTTCCATTAATATTTTTCGAACTGTTAATAGTCTTTTTATTTCCTGTAAAAAAGTTAAAAGTACCCTTAATCATTCCTTTAAACAATCCCTTTAAGGCATTGAAAAATGAAGCCAAAACAATCACCTCCCCCCTCACTTACAATATAGACAATAAATCATTAAATAAAATAATTCTTACGATGATAGTCCCATTTAGCAACAACCTCACGCACTACCTGCTCAGTTTGTTTATCATCACTATCCGTATTAATCAGATCCCCATTTTCAACATCTTCTAATTGCAACTGCTTACGAATTTCTTTCAGCAAGCCTCCATAGCTAATTTGCCGGGAACCAGCCAAAGCCTGTTCCAAATCATCAATTACTTGTAGATCTTGTTCTTGATTATTAGTTAAAATATCTTTGGACTTTACCTGATATTTAGCCGTTTCTTGGGCACTAGCCAGCAAGGAATTTTTCTGGCGTTTCACATTCGGTTTAACCGCTTCAACATTCACCATTGGTACATAAGTCAATTTCATTGCCCGTTGCCAATACCCAGTCCACTCTGCCTGTGAAATATAATTATCAGAACCTTTAAAATAAAGGTTCTTCACAAATAATAAAACATGCATATGATGGTGATACATCGGCCGATCTGCTTCATGATTAACAGTAACCTCAGTTGAACGAACATAACCCAACAAATTTTTAGCTGGCTTTTTATAACGCATTAAATCACGGATAGCCCGCCCCATTTGTCGTAACTCACTCTTTAATTGCTCACCAGTTGTATTCTCAACCGTCAGAGTTAAAAATAAGAACCGACCCATTTTTCGTTGTTTAACTGCTTCTTCTAAAATTTGAGTTAACTGATTAGATTGTTTCATTGCCCGTCGCCAATTACATAACGGACACAACCGAGAATGGCAAAACCAAGTCTGCGCCAATTTCTTGTGACCATTTTTATCTTCCACAAAACGCAAAACTTCGCCACATTCTTTAACTCGATGAGCTTTCTTATAATGCAATATTTGCAAATAGTCACCATACTGCAGGTTTTCCAGCTTACGTTCCCGCCACGGTCGTACTTTTCCCGACCGTGATCGATCAATCAAAACCCTTTTATCAGCCAAACTAAAAACTCCTCCCACCAGCCACATGAGAAGAGTTAATCTGATATGTATTGCTTTACTAAAATCAGCCAGAAGGCTTGACGGTCAAACACCTAAGCCTTAAACTATGTCTAGTAAATACAAATACGATTTTACAAGATTAACTCACGTGTTCCGACGCCGGCCAAAGCATGGAATTCTCACGTGGGTTTTTTTGTATTCATTTTATACCACCATAATACGCCTAAACCCAGTTGTGTCAAGGGTTCACCCAACATTTTAAAAAGTCCGTTGTTTCTAATAGTATCAAGATAAGAAGAAACTGGTCAAAATCGACCAGTTTCTAAGCCCTCGGGCGCTGACGCCCCGAACCCAGTCCAAGCTGTGCCAGCTTGACCGCCTAAATGAGCGGGAGCCCCCGCTCAAACTCACCCCGCACTCGCCGTGAGGCAGGCAAAAAAAGCAGGGTTGCTTTTCTTTGCATGCGCAAAAGTGTCTTGGTCTAGTAAGTCAATCAACTCCTTAAAGCCTCAAAAAGGGACTAACTGCTAAAGCAGTAAGTCCCTTTAATTCGATTTACCGTTGACTGACGGCCATTAACCAGCT
>NZ_JAUCAP010000129.1:0-3675 GCF_030361045.1 Lentilactobacillus sp. TOM.63 | reverse complement strand
AAACTCACCCCGCACTCGCCGTGAGGCAGGCAAAAAAAGCAGGTGTGCTTTTCTTTGCATGCGCAAAAGTGTCTTGGTCTAGTGAGTCAGTCAACTCCTTAAAGCCTCAAAAAGGGACTAACTGCTAAAGCAGTAAGTCCCTTTAATTCGATTTACCGTTGACTGACGGCCATTAACCAGCTTCAATGATCATCAGCGGGTAAATTAAAGCCATAGGCCAAGTTCAAAGACTTGGACCATCTAATTCATCATGCTGTCTCTCTGAACGTTCCTGTGGCCTCTGAGGGGCTTTTTTAGACGGTTCTTTTAGTCCAGCTCGTTCTAGCCACTCACTTGGTAAGCCAACACCTAATTTGCGCTGTAAGAACCGGTCAACGCTCCGAACAATTCCTTGTAACGTATCTACTAATTTTTGGAGCTTCTCATTTTTCTTGCTTAAATCATAATTATTGTCTTTAACTTCAAGCAGTTGATAATTTAAGCTTTGATTATCAAGTTTTAAACGGTTCTGTTGTTGATTATAAATATCACTGACAGCTGCTCGAGATTCTAAGTCATGAAGATCACTTTTTCTAACAACCACTTTATCCTTGCTTAAAAGAGTAGGTTTGCTCTCAATTTCCTGCTGATCACGAGGTTTAAGTTCAGCAAGGCGTTTTCTGGCATCTTCAAGTTCAGCTTGTATTTCTCGTTTTTGAAGCGTCGCCTTTTTCAAGTCTTCCCGCATAGCTTTGTATTCTGGTACCGTTAAACTTTTATGTTGCGATTCTTGAATACCACGTTCAACATCAAATCCGTGTTGTCGTAAATAAACTGGCAATTGATCTTGAACGTTTTGCAAAGCCGCACGATTAAACACCCGTTTAGCCGATAATTTATACTCATCATCAAATGGAACAATTCCCATATGCATATGGGGCGTACTCTCATCAAGATGAACAATCGCATAACGAATGTTTTCTTCACCAAATTTTTCAGCAAAGTAAGCTTTAGCTGTTTCAAAATATTTGCGCGTATCAGCCGCCGTTAAATTAGCAAAGAAATTGCTATCGCTCGAAATAATCCATTCATTGACTAAAACGGCATCTTTTCTGACCGCTCGCTGACTGGTTTTATGCTCGTTAATATAAGCCTCAATATCCGTTTTGAAATGGTTAGTCCGACCAGCAACTAAATCATAATTTAAGTCAGAACGGTTAACGTCAATATCAGTATTTTTGTGATGTCGGGTTCGGCGTTGATCATGATTACCCAAGCCAACTAAATTATCAGCTTTTAATTTCTGCATATTAGCCACTAAATAACTCATTTCACCACTCCATTCCAAACAGCTAAATTTGGTTAGAGCATAGCACAGAATTCGGAAAACCTCCATGCAAGGTATAGCCCAATATACTTTACCTTGTAAAGTTTGGGCTCTGCGAGGCCGGTTTTGCCGTTGGCAAAAAGATAATCAAAGGTCGCTTTTGCTCCCAATGATTATCTAAGTTCAAAATCAACTATTCAGCATGAATATAGTTTCTCAAAATATCAGAATAGTTTCTTGATAAATTCACAACTTTTTGCTTACTTGATTCAAAATTAACTGCATATCGTCCGGAATCAGAATTCTTAAAATTAGCAACCAACTTATAATAACTCCACAAAGACTGAACAATTTCTTTAGCAGGAGAAACAAGTTCTTTAGGAATATCGACAGTCATATCTATTGAATTTTCAAGAACAGCCAATTCACTACAAAAATCTGGAACATTGTTTTTACCACTAGAGAGGCCAATTTCTTGATGAATTTTATCAGCTTTATACAAGAAATCGTTAGAAAACTTTTTTATTAACCTAATTCTATCAGAATCATCACGGTTAACAGTAACCTTATATGTTATTAATGAATTATTATTTCCCACAGCGGAACCATTTCCTACTTCAATGTTGCCACTACTAAAGTTATTATTACCGTCAATAGAATTACTAGTATTAGCTTTTCCAATATTAGATTGAATTTTACCTCCTGAAAATAATCCTTTAAACCAATTCCAAATCTCATGCAAATTAAAAGCTTCCTTTCAAATATTTTCATTTTTATTCTCTCAATAATAATATAAGAATTTTCCTGAAATATAGAAAATATTACAAAAAATAATTTTTACGCTGATAATCCCATTTAGCAATAACCTCACGCACTACCTGTTCAGTTTGTTTATCATCACTATCCGTATTAATCAAATCACCATTTTCAACATCTTCTAGTTGCAACTGCTTACGAATTTCTTTCAGAAAACCACCATAACTAATTTGGCGGGAACCCGCCAAAGCTTGTTCTAAATCGTCAATCACTTGTAAGTCTTGTTCTTGATTATTAGTCAAAATATCTTTAGATTTCACTTGATATTTAGCCGTCTCTTGCGCACTAGCCAATAAAGAATTTTTATGGCGATTCACATTCGGTTTAACTGCCTCAACATTCACAACCGGCACATAAGCTAATTTCATCGCTCGTTGCCAATATCTAGTCCATTCTGCTTGTGAAATATAATTATCAGTTCCTGTAAAATAACTCGATTTCATAAAAAGCAAAACATGCATATGGTGGTGATACATCAGCTGATCCGCTTCGTGATTAATGGTAACCTCAGTTGAACGTACATAACCCAACAAATTTTTAGCCACTTTTTTATACTGAAAGATCTTTGCAATGGCTCGTCCCATCTGCCGTAATTCACTCTTCAACAAATCCCCTGTAGTATTCTTTACCGTCAACGTTAAAAACAAGAACCGACCCGTTTTTCGCTGTTTAACTGCTTCTGTCAAAATTTGAGTTAACTGGTTAGATTGTTTCATTGACCGCCGCCAATTACATAACGGACACAAACGGGAATGGCAAAACCAAGTCTGAGCCAATTTTTTGTGACCATTTTTATCTTCCACAAAACGTAATACTTCACCACACTCTTTAACTCGATGGGCTTTCTTGTAGTGCAACATTTGTAAATAATCACCATACTGTAAATTCTCTAACTTATGTTCTCGCCATGGTCGTACTTTTCCCGACTGCGATCGATCAACTAAAACTTTTCTATCAGCCAACCTAAAAAGCTCCTCTCATCCAACCACGTGAGAAGAGCTAATCTTTTATGTATTTACTAAAACTAAGGGCTTGACGCTTACTACCTCAAGCTTTAAACTATGTTTAGTAAATACGAATATTCAAGATTAACTCACGTGTTCCGGGTCGCCAAACTAGGAATTCTCACGTGGGTTTTTTCTTTATTCATTTTATAAACTCATAATACGCCTAAGCCCAGTTGTGTCAAGGGTTTATCCCAGTTTTTTAAAATGACGTTGTTTCTAATAGTATCAAGATAAGAAGAAACCGTCGAAAAAACGACGGTTTCAAACCCCAAAAAGCAGATCAGCAAAAATCGCCGAACTGCTTTTTAAGACCATGGCTTTCAGCCATACTGACCAGCTGAACCAGCTGGACCCCATAAATGAGCGGGAGCCCCCGCTCAAACTCACCCCGCACTCGCCGTGAGGCAGGCAAAAAAAGCAGGTGTGCTTTTCTTTGCATGCGCAAAAGTGTCTTGGTCTAGTGAGTCAGTCAACTCCTTAAAGCCTCAAAAAGGGACTAACTGCTAAAGCAGTAAGTCCCTTTAATTCGATTTACCGTTGACTGAC
>NZ_JAUCAP010000128.1:0-3822 GCF_030361045.1 Lentilactobacillus sp. TOM.63 | reverse complement strand
AAGCATCATTTATTTAAGTTAGATACATATTATATGTACGAAGGCATTTCATTTACACAAGATTCTTGACGCTACCGGTGTCGTTAATCCAAGTGGTAAGCTGGCCGAAAGTTTCCCACTTAGTATCAAAGATACACCAACATATGGAACTTTTGACGTTAATGAGAAGCATGAGAAATACCGCGAAGGATTGTATGTTGGTTACCGCTATTATGATATGAAACAAATTCCAGTGTTATTCCCATTTGGTTATGGCTTGAGCTATACGACATTCAAATATGCAGAACTAAAAATTAAAGAGTTAGAAGAACAGCAAGTAGAAGTTCGCTTTAAGATAACCAATACCGGTAATCGAGCTGGACAAGAAATTGCTCAAATTTATGTTCGTAATCGTGCCAGTTATATTGAAAAGCCGTTTAAAGAGCTTAGAGGTTTTACCAAGGTTGAATTAAATACAGGAGAGACCAAAGAAGTTGCAGTAACCTTATCGAGGCGAGCCTTTAGTTGGTACAATGAACAAACATCCTCATGGCAGGTTGATAACGGTAACTATGAGATTTTAATCGGGAAATCATCAGCTGATATTGAACTTCAGTCAAGTCTTACACTGAACTGGTCAACTAATGATAAACCAATTATTGATCGGGATACTTATTTTGCAAACATTATTGCTCACAAGGATCTGGCTAAGGCTTTGGCTGAATCTGGCTTAGATAAGTTGATGGGTCAGCTTCAACCTTCCGCAGAGAATGCTCAATTATTGGAAAACATTCCACTACGTTCTGCAGTCATGCTCGGTGCAAGTTATGAACAAGTTGATAAATTTATTAAGCTAGCTAATCAATAAATTGTTTTCTGATTCCATAAAGCAAAGATTGATTCATTTGTACCCATAATAGTTTGATTTGAAATAAGGCTTGTTAAATTGTTAAAAATGAAAGCGTATCCAGAAGCATCCATTATTGCAAATTTTTAATCCTAAAAAAGAGGAAAATGACTATGGAAAAACAAGTAAAGGCGTCTGTTGAGTCAATCAACAACGAACCGGATATTAATAAGATGAGTAAGGGAAATCGAATTAGATTCTCACTAAGTTTCTTTGTATTTGCCCTTCTGTGGATGGGTGGGCTAGGAATCGTTTCAGCGGTCTTGCTTCCACAGCATTTAAAAGATTTGGTTGGTCCTAATGCCTCAACGGCAATTTTTGGTGTACTTAATGCAGCGACGGCAATTGCTTCGTTAATTTCTAACCTATTATTTGGAAATCTTTCTGATCGAACACGTTCTGTATTTGGCCGACGGACTCCTTGGGTTGTTGGTGGTGGTTTGGTCGGTGGACTTTCATTATTCTTGATTGGTGTTTTAAGTAATGCTTGGGCGATTGGTATTATGTACTGTATTTGTATGTTTGGTTTGAATATGATGATTGCGCCAGTAATCGCTACCTTGTCAGACCGAGTACCTGATGATATGCGTGCAACAATGTCGGCCTTCATGTCAGCAGGAACTAACGTTGGAACTTCAATGGGAACCTTAATTGGTGCGCGGTTCATTACGATTCAATTACCAGGATTTATCATTGCTGGAGTCTTAATGGGTATTGCTGGAATTTGTACGGTTATTGTTTGGCCAACAGAAAAATCATCAAAAGATATGCCTCCTGTAAAGGGTGGGTTTGGTGAACTGATTGCGTCATTCAGACCACCAGTTAAAGGTGCTCGTGATTTCTGGTTAGCCTTTGTTGGACGAACTTTATTGATTTTCAGTTACTACATGATTTTAAATTATCAGTTGTATATCTTGGAAAGCTTCATTGGTCAAAGTAAAACATCTGCTGCAGCCACTATTTCCGTAATGTCAGTGATTACGATGGTTGTTGGGTTGGTTGGCTCAATTGCCTCAGGGGCAATCTCTGATTTTATTGGTAGACGAAAGTTGCCGGTAATTGTTGCTTCCGTGCTATTAATTATTGGTTACTTACTGCCATGGATTATGAAATCACCCTCGTCAATGATGCTATTTGCTGGGTTTGCCGGCCTAGGTTACGCAGTTTATGGAGCCGTTGATCAAGCGCTGAATGTGGATGTTTTACCTTCAAAAGAAGAAGCTGGAAAAGATTTAGGAATTTTGAACATTGCGACTACCTTGGGACAAATGGCCGGCCCAATTGTTACCAGTATCTTGGTCGTCAGTGGCGGATACAATTTGGTTTTCCCAACAGCTATTGCCTTCGCCTTTATTGCTTGTATCTTCATTCAAATGATTCGTTCCACAAAATAGTCTAGAAATTATTATAACTAGTTTTAAGATGAAATTTATGAGGAGGATAAAATGATTAAATGGATTGAGAGTACCCAAAATGCTTATTTACAAACAAAAGATCCTGAGTCTATCAATGCTGCAGGATCAAACGATCTCCAGTTAACTGGAAAAGAGCTTCAAACTATACGAGGATTCGGTGGTTGTTTCAATGAATTAGGTTACCTACCTCTTAGTACGTTGAATGATGATGAACAACAAAAGATTTATAAGGACCTTTTCTCCCCTGATGAATTAAATTTTTGCTTCAATAGAACACCAATCGGTGCCAATGATTTTGCAGAACAATGGTACAGTTATGATGAACAAGATGGTGATTACGATCTTAAGAATTTTTCGATAGACCATGATCAACAAACATTAATTCCTTATATTCAAAATGCAAAAAAATATCAACCAAATCTGCAATTATTTGCTAGCCCATGGACCCCACCCACTTGGATGAAATTCCCCAAGGCCTATAACTTTGGCAAAATTGTGATGACTCCTGAAAATTTACAAGCTTACGCAAATTATTTTGTAAAATATATCAAGAGTTATGAACAACAAGGTATTCATATTAAGCGAATTTGCCCACAAAATGAGGTGTTCGCGGATCAAAAATTTCCGTCTTGTGTTTGGAGCAGTGATGATTTAAAGGTATTTATTCGTGATTATCTCGGACCAACCCTTGAAAGATCAGGTCTTGATACCGAAATTTTCTTAGGAACGTTAAATGGTCCTGAAGATATGTCATTCACCGCTACAGGTGTGAAACTAGATAATTATAATCGTTACGTTGATAATATTTTATTTGATGATGAAGCTCGTAAATACATCAAAGGGATTGGTTATCAATGGGCTGGTCAGCACGCTATTGAGAGAACCCATGAATCCTGGCCGGAACTTGAATTGATTCAAACTGAGTCTGAGTGTGGATTTGGCGAAAATGGTTGGGATTATGCTGAATATGTTTTCCATTTAGTCAATCATTACTTTACTGCTGGCGCGACGGCATATACCTACTGGAATATTATCCTAGGAGATTCAATTAGTACCTGGGGATGGCATCAGAACTCAATGTTTTCAATCAACTCTGAAACACATGAAGTTACTCGGAACCCTGAATATTATGTCATGCGGCATTATGCGCATTATGTAAAACCGGGTGCCAAAGTATTGGAAACCACTGGTCATTTCAATTCAATGGGCAAGGCTTTTCGTAATCCTGACGGTGAAATTGTTGTGGTTGTTCAAAATGCGTTGACTCGTGAATTACCATTTACATTTGCTGATCCTGAGAATGCTGACAAGAGCCTTAAAGCAACGTTGTCTCCAAATTCATTCAATACGTTTGTGATCAAATAATTAACCTAAATAAGTAGCTCTTTTTACAACCCGTAATTGAAGTGCCCTACAATTGTTAGACAAGTAAGTCTAATGATTGTGGGGCTTTTCTTGTGACAAAATATAGTAGTCAATTCAAAGTGAAGGTTGTTTCTCGTTATCTCAAGGGTGACATTG
>NZ_JAUCAP010000127.1:0-3946 GCF_030361045.1 Lentilactobacillus sp. TOM.63 | reverse complement strand
TGACTACTATATTTTGTCACAAGAAAAGCCCCATAATCATTAGACTTACTTGTCTAACAATTGTAGGGCACTTCATTTTTGGATTTTAACGGTGAGCCTCTTATATATAGATCCGTCAATAAAAAGAACCCACCAAATTGGTGAGTCCTGCAAGAATATGTATCATAAAAGTTGTTAGTTTAACTAACAACTTGGAAGTCTTAATTTGCTAATTTCTTAGTTAAACGTGACTTGTCACGTGAAGCTTTGTTAGCTTTAATTAAACCCTTTGATTTTGCGCGATCAATTGCACTGATTGCGTTGATGTATAAATCCTTTGTATCGTCAGCACCAGCAATCCGAGCTTTTTCAAACTTTTTAACAGCAGTCCGGTATGTACTCAACTGAGCTGCGTTTCTGCGTTGAGCCTTTTCGTTGGTTTTAACACGTTCGATAGCAGATTTGATAATTGGCATTTTGTTCACCTCCGAAGATCATTCTAAATATAACCATTAAATTTCAACAGACATCATTATACAAAAATGACAAGGCGATTGCAAGCAAAACTGAGCGGTATCATGTAAGATATCCTTGTATTACTCGTTAAAATCCGTTATACTATTTTTTGTGCGTTGCACAGACCTTCAACTTAGTTCGTCGGGGACCACTGCCGCTTACTCAGTTGTTGGATCATTTTAGAAAAGGTGGTTGTGAACTATGGCAGTTACACAAACAAAGAAGAATGAAATTATCAAGAAGTATGCGCGTCATGAAGGCGATACTGGATCAGCAGAGGTGCAAATCGCTGTTTTGACCGCAGATATCAACGAAATCAACGAACATATGCGGACACATCGAAAAGATTATCATTCACAACGGGGACTTATGAAGAAGATTGGTCATCGTCGTAACCTACTTGCTTACCTTCGTGGTAAGGATGTTGCACGTTACCGTGACTTGATCCAAAGCTTAGGAATTCGTCGTTAATATTTGAAGAGGGATGTTGCAGGGCTGCGGCTTTGTACACATCCTTTTTTTCTGCCCAAATTTAAATTATTCAACAATCTCTTACTAAAAATTCGGTTTTCTGGAAAAATATGGTAAACTAATAGAAGCTGAAAACGAACGTAAAAAAAGAACAAATTATTTTTTGAGGTGAAACATGAAAAGCGAAATAAAAATTATGCCCATTGGCGGAGTCCGTGAAAACGGCAAAGACATGTATGCTGTGGACATCAACGGCGGTATCTATATTTTAGACTGTGGTTTAAGATACCCTGAAAATGAATTGCTTGGAATTGACGTTGTAATTCCCGATTTTAGTTATTTGGAAAAGAATAAAGACCGAATTGTGGGCGTCTTTTTGACGCACGGGCATGCGGACTCAATTGGTGCGATTTCGTACTTCTTGAGTGAATTTGATGTGCCAGTGTTCGGCTCTGAAATGACCATTGAGTTAGCTAAGTTGAACGTGGCAGATTCTGAAGAATTAAAGAGCTTTGATGATTTTCATATTGTCAGCGATCACAGTGAAATTGATTTTGATGACGTTAAGGTCACCTTCTTTAAGACGACCCATTCGATTCCTGGATCACTTGGAATTGCCATTCATACTTCTGAAGGAGCAATTGTTTATACAGGCGATTTCAAATTTGATCAAACAGCCGCTCCACTCTATCAGACCAATTACTCCGCTTTAACCCAGTTGGGTGATGAAGGGGTTCTAGCACTACTGAGTGATTCTGGCAATGCCGAAAACTCCAAGCCAAGCGCCTCGGAAAAGCAGATTGCTGAGTACATTTACGACACATTTAATTATCAGGACAGCCGCATCATCGTTGCAAGTGTTGCCTCCAACATTTTGCGGATGCAACAAGTCTTTAATGCCGCTGCCAAGTGTGGTCGCCGGGTTTATTTGACGGGTCATGATTTGGAACGAATTGTTCGGACCGCAATGCGTTTGAAGACCTTAACCTTACCAGAAGATGATCTTTTAATTGATTCCATTGATGAGTTGAACAAGTTGGCTCCAGATAAGGTTGTCATCATTCAGACCGGCAAGATGGGTGAACCGATCAAAGCCCTTCAGCGGATGGCTAATAAGGAACAAAGTGACATTAACATTGAGCCCAAAGACTTGGTGTTCATCACAACAACGCCGTCAACTGCGATGGAAACGACCGTTGCTAAAACTCGGGATATGGTTTACCGCGCGGATGGTGAAGTTAAAATGATTTCCGATCAAATGAATTCATCGGGTGATGCCAGTCAGACAGACTTGCAGTTGCTCATCAACTTATTACATCCTAAGTACATCATTCCTGTTCAGGGTGAATATCGTTTGCTGGAGGCCAACGCACAACTGGCTAAGCAAATTGGTTATACTGATAAGCAAATTTACATTCCTAATAAGGGTGACAAGATTTCAGTCAACAAAGACGAAATGTGGGTTGGTGGCAGTGAAGATCTTGCCGACACCATGATTGACGGAATCGGAATTGGCGATATTGGTAATATCGTGCTGCGAGATCGGAAAGTATTGTCTGAAGATGGTATTTTTGTGGCGGTCGTCACAATTGATCGCAAGAAGAAGCGGATTGTTGCCGAGCCTAAGCTCACTTCAAGAGGATTCGTTTACGTTAAGGCTAACAAGGATCTTATGAAGGAAGCAGCTGGCATTATTGAAAAGACAGTTACCAACAATCTTGAGCATAAAGAGTTTGATTGGAGTAACTTGAAGCAGGACGTTAGGGATGATCTAAGTGATTATCTGTATAAACAAACCAAGCGGCGTCCCGTGATTTTACCAGTTATAATGGAAGTTAATCAACATCATAAGCGTTCCAAGAAAAAGCAAAAGAACAACGAGAAGAAATCGGAATCAGCAAATTAATTTCGATCACATGAATAAAAATGGCAACGAGTGGTTCATTTATTTGAATTGCTCGTTTTCTGTCCAAAGATTGTGAGGCGAAGAAATGCAATTATCGAAGAATGATCAAGTTATCCTGATGAGTGCCCAAGCAGATTACGCGGACCAGCGGTTTAATCAGGTAATGCATAAGGTTGAACATTTGTTGGCGAAATATCCCAATCAGATTGACGTTAATTTTCTACGGACAAAAGCGTTGTTTAAGCTGAAGCGGACTGCGGAAGCTCAGTCAATTATTAATCGCTATGAAGATGAATTTGTCAGGGTTGCCGAGTGGATTCCATCATTGATCGAGATATCACTGAAGAATGCCCATTTTATGGTCGCAAGGGAAATCGCTGCTCAATCGGTTGCCGACTGGCGAACACAAATTCTGGCTGCTGAAGAAAATTATCGCCAGCAACATGCTGAATTACTTGATCAGCAGATTAACCAATTTGCACATATTGGTGGTTTGAATGCCTATACCCAGGTGAGGCGGGTGGAGGACGCTAAACAGCTACCGTTTGACGAATATGTATTGGCAGGAAAAAACATTTTGAGGGATCCATTTTTATGGGAAGTTCCGAAAAGTCAGATTTTGTTGGAATTGGTCAAAGTAAACGCCGATGTTTCGGTTACCCTCAACTGGTTGGACAATCAAGACTATGAAATTAATATTCTAAAATTGAAATCTATTGATCAATATTCTTCATTAGTAGCCGTTTTGAATATTATTGAAGACAATTATGCTTCGTCTGATCCAATCAAATTAGCCTTACTCGAAAAGGAACTATTTACACAAAGTAATTATATTTATCCATTTTTCGATAAGGTGATAACTGATCCGGAATATTGGTTCCAAGCCATCGTTGCGCGATCGTTCGGTGATCAAATTGATGTCAACACTTCAGATCAACGGTTAATTATGAAATGGATAAGCATTATTTATGACCAAGAAAGCAAAATTAAATTGATGTGGTAGATTGTAAAATTAATCCGAACGCTGTTCGGACAAAAAAGATCAGCTTCCTTTAAAATGGTGTTTACCACAAA
>NZ_JAUCAP010000126.1:0-4042 GCF_030361045.1 Lentilactobacillus sp. TOM.63 | reverse complement strand
CCGGCAGAACATTGATCTGGAACGTTGACGGGATTGCCCAACATTTTCCAATTCTGGCGCAATTTCAGCGGATCTTACAGGGAACCGCGCACCAATCCTTATTCGGTTGGTCGTGGAATCTGGGTGCGGGAGCAGATCAACTGACCACCTTCGCCTTTTATATCGTGGGCGATCCTTTCAGTTACTTAATTGCCCTCTTTCCTGCCAGCAAGTTGGAGTTGGGCTATCAGCTCCTCATCTTACTTCGGCTTTATTGTGTTGGCTGCGCCTTTCTTGCGTGGGCCAATGAGCGTTCATTTAGCCGCCACAGCAAGCTCATCGGAACATTAATCTATACTTTTTCTGGCTACAATTTTTACGTTTCAATGCACCACCCATTCTTTCTCCTACCGATGATGCTCTTCCCCTTACTGGCAATGGGGGTTGAGAAGGTATTGCATGGGCAAAATTGGCTGCCGCTGGCAATTGCGGTTGCCCTGGCCCTTGTCAGCAATTTCTACTTTGCCTATATGCTGGCACTTGGCACTTTTGTCTATCTCTTGACCCGATATTTACATATGTACCACGTTGATGCCAAACAATTACCGCTGGGCAGGATCATCTATTGTTTGGCGCAGGCAATTGTCACCGGGTTGATGATGGCAGGTGTCGTCCTCTTCCCAACACTGCTGTCGGTCTTTCAATCAACTCGAATCGCCTATCACGCAAAATTTGCCAATGGGCTACTGCTATACCCGGCTAAGTACTATCTCGCCCTCCCCAACCAACTGATTACCAGCACGACGACCAAAGATTACTGGCTCGTCCTCAACGTTTGTGGGCTCACATTTTTAGCTGCCATCTATATTTTGCGCCACTTCAAGCACTACCGGGCACTTGCCATTGTCATAGTTTTGACCGTCATCGGCATCCTACTTCCCCAAGTCAGTGCCACCACCAATGGCTTGTCAACGCCTTCCAATCGTTGGTTGTTCTTGGCAGTCTCGCCGCTTGGATTGGCAACGATGATCTTTGTCGACCAGCTCCCCCGATTAACGCGGAATGATTTGAAATGGCTGATTACATCACTGGTTATCCTGATTGGCTTAGTCTGGATCACCAAAGGATTCACGCTCAAGCTGCCGCAAAATGATTTGGTGGCTTATGGCTTTGCCAGCTGTTTCCTATTGTTATTTGCCTGTCAGTCCTCCCTCAAGCTTTCTGCTAAAACAGTTGGGATCGTCTTAACTGGGCTGGTCCTCATTAACATCGTCAGCAATGGGCAAGGCTGGTTCAGCCCCAATAACAGTAAAAATATCAAATCGAACTTGATGACTGGCACCGCTTCTCAATGGCTCCACAAATATTACGACGGCGCCCAAACGGGATTAAAATCCAATCAAGGATTTTATCGAACCGCGACGATTCACAACTACTATCCTCATCGGACTGCCGGCAATAATATTCCCATGGTCCTTGGCACTCATGATCTCGGTGCTTATTATTCCATTCAAGATGGTTATGTTTATAAATTTAGTCGCTCAATCGATAATTCACAGGCAGTCGTTAACTCCGTTCTTGGGGAAGCCGATGGCCGAACAACGCTCCTTAATCAATTGGGTGTCCGCTACATGTTTGCCAAAACCGATATTGTCAAGAATCCTAAAGCCGTTCCTTACGGTTATCATTTTGTTCGCAAGAATGGTCGAATTGTCGATTTCCCAGAACAACCGGTTAGTGGTTTAAGTAACCACTCTGGAACGGTTCTGCTTAAAAGCAACTTGGCGCTGCCGTTGGTTTACATGCAAAACAACACGATTTCATCTACAACCTACAACCAGCTGACCCCTATTCAACGGGAACAATCACTCGTCCAGGGGACTCAGGTGGATCAGCCGGTCACAGGGATTCAATCAATCAAGCCTCGCGCCACTGTCAAACAAGTTGGCTATACGGCCAATGTATTTGACCAACACATCGTTGAAACCCCTGTGAAGGCTGTTTTATCCCGACTGAGACTATCACCAAATAGTCGCTACCGACAAACAGCTGCTAAATACAAAACCACGCTGCCGAAGAATAAAGTGGCTATCTGGGAAAAGGCAACCGGCTTGAATCCAAAGGGGCAACCACTTCAAAACGTCCTCAACAAGAACAAACGGGTCATTGCCCGCAACGAAAATCTGAACCGCAATGGCCTGCACGTCATGGATAACGACGCCCAGGGGCGCCACTTGTCTTATCAACTCAAGTTAAAGAACCCTGAAAAGTATCGAAATACCGAACTTTATCTGGTCATCGATGGCATTTCCGAAACCCGCCACACAATGATGGGCCGCCTAAATAGCCTCCGAGCCGATTCAATCATCGACGGGACGCCAGTTTCAAAGCTCCAGAAAATTGATCGGCTGAGAGCCGCCAGCCAACACCCTGATCTTGGTGGTTTCACAGTCTCAGTCCAATCACCGACGAATTTCACCTTCTTCAGGCAGCTGCCGATGAACAACTTATCCGATTACGAAGACCGTCAACACGTAGTTTTAAATTTGGGCTACTCAGATCAACTTCGCAAATCAATGACCATTCACTTCAACGGGGTCAAGCAATTGCGATTCAAGAAAGTTCGAATCATGGCCGTGCCGTTTAATCAAACTTATGACCAGCAAATTCACCGGCTCCAACGAACTGGTTTGCAAAACCAAAAGGTAACCAACAATACTGTCAGCGGAGAAACCAACCCCGCAAATCAAGCCAGAATTATGACCACTTCCATCCCCTATTTCTCCGGTTGGAAACTCCAAGTTGATCATCACCCAACCAAGACTTTTGTCGCAAACAAGGGATTTGTGGGCGCCAAGATTCCCGCGGGCAAGCACCTGATCCAGTTGAAGTATTCAACTCCTGGCTTGTCACTGGGAATGAAATTGACGATAATTGGGTTCCTTTGGTTAGCTGGATTTGCGATTGTAGCTGGCGTGCGCTTTGGGTACCGAAAGTTTAAGTAAATTCTCAAACTAAATAACTCCACGCTGGTTTGATGCTGACGTGGGGTTGTTTTGGGTTGGGAGGTCTTTGTGAACAGCTCTGTTATGTGGCGGAATCTTGCTGCAACCAACTGACGCTAATGCACAAGGGGTCATCATCACATATGAAATTTCCGCAGTGGTCGTTTTCCCCTCTATTGACTAATGGTGCTCCGAAAAGCAGGCGCTTAACAATATAAGAGCAGTCCCCCCTAAAATCCAAAACCAGGATTTTAGGGGGGACTGCTCTTATATTACCACGCCTAATCGCTTTTCTTCGCACACTTAATCTTGAATCGACGACACCAACAGGTCCGGATTTGAATGCTTTGTAAACAGGTTATTAATACTCTTAGCTGCTTCCACTGATGGGCTGAACAGCACGATTGTGTCGTAACCTGCCAGCGTTCCCGCCACGTCATCCAAATGGAGGTCGTCGATGACCGCCGCTAACGGGTTGGCATAACTTGGCTGCGTATGAATGACATTAATAAATTGGATTTGGCGGATATCCGTGACCGTTCCGTTGATCATGCGGTACATTCTCTCCAACTCATTTTGATTGCCGGACTTAAAAATCATGTATCTGGAATCGCCTGAACTATCCGGTTGCTTCACAATTTGCATTTCTCGAATATCGCGAGATAGGGTTGCTTGCGTGACATTAATGCCTGATAGTTTCAATTTGGCCATCAATTCATCTTGGGTTGTAATTGTGTATTGATTAATAATTTGTTCGATTTTAGACTGCCGGGCTTCTTTTTTCATCGGGGAACTTCCTTTCACGAAATAATGCCATCTACATCATGACATTATAGATTTTTTGCTTAAATATTCAATAACGATCGACTGAATTGCATAACACTATCATAGCAAATAATAATCCAAAGTTCGCCTTTTTTCGAAAAATATGACTGGAAATTCAAAAAGAGTGGTCTGAAAAGCGGTTAGTTTCCAGAATATAAGGGTTCTACAATATCTGTTGTTGGTAATAGATTTTATCTATTACTGATGACAGATTTTTTGTTTCTCGTTAGAAT
>NZ_JAUCAP010000125.1:0-4227 GCF_030361045.1 Lentilactobacillus sp. TOM.63 | reverse complement strand
GGATAATTTTTCATAGCTTAAACTCGCTTTTTACATAGAAGTATATCAAAAATCATAGATCTTGGACAGCTTCTAAGAATTTATGATCCTTTTTGTCAATAATTCCTAGAGCAACTGGGATAGAGAATACAATAGTAGGCCCCATCATTGATCCAAGGATCACTCCAGCAAATAATCCAGCTTGAGGATCTAATGCCATTTTTGCTGCAAGCTGAAATCCACCCATATCAATTGCAATTAGACTTGTTGCAAACATTGATGGGTCTGCACCCAAAAATTGGTAAAATGGCACAACAACTGGCGACAAAATTTTTGCCAGGATTGGAGCCAAAATGATAATACCAACCATAGAAAGCGCCAAAGAACCCATTGCCATAATACCTTCATCAAACTTTGCACCTAATCCAAAGTGATTTCCAAACATTTTGTCAAGAACTCCCAAAGCCATAAAGAGCACCATGATATACATAATAATTTCATTAATTCCCATAAATAACGACCTCCTCTCAAAATTCAAATCAATGTTCATCAATTGAATCAATAATTCCAATAATTGTTGCATCTATTGGGATCATCTCTTCTGAAGCAATCATTCTCGCTCCTGGACCTTCAACAATCAATACTTGTTCACCATATCCTGCGCCAACCTCATCTCTGGCAACAATCCTTCTTGTTTGCCAGTCAACTCCAACTTGTTTATCAGCAACATCGACCAGCATAAAGCGTGATCCAGACAGACTTTCCACCTTTTTAGTTGACCATAAATTACCAACCACTTTTCCTGTAACCATGCACTGGCCTCCTACTACCTGTTTTCCATATTTATTTGATGTTGCTTAAACCAATCTGATGCTAGCGACGTTAGCAATTCCCCTGAGTTAACAAGGTTTTCATTATTCAGCAATCTTTCTCTAAGAACTGATTCTGTAATGAACTTCTTTTTAACCTGTGTAGGCCTGGTCAGTTTTTCAAGCTTGACCAAAGCCTCCTTTAACTGTTCATCACTATTGATAAATTGAATATCAAACTTATTAAGGCGCTCTAAAGCTCGTTGAAGCAAACGCCACACCTCAAATCGAGTTGTGTGCCGATACTTACTCAATTTAGGAGCATCATCAAATATCCAAATCGGTTTCCCAGCAAGTAAAAAACTAATGACCTGTTTCGTCAGAGAATCAACAACATTTAAGTTACTAATCGCTAACAGTTGAGTTAATGTTGCCTCACGAAGACAAAGCAGGATAGCATCGCTATCCTGCTTTGTCCCAAACTCTAAATGATAGTCAGCTGAAAGTTTTTGCAGATACTGTGCAGGATACGTTTTATTTTCTCCTCGACAGAGAATCTTATCTTCTGTAACTGCTTCAAGTTTTTTAATCACTTGATCCGTTATAACTTGAATAATCTTATCTATTTCAGTAGACTGCATTTTTAAGACCTACTTTTTATATATCGTGCCTCGCATTCCTTTGCCTAAATTACAAGCATTGGCTTCATCAAAATCTACATGCATCCGGGTTGCAAACTTTTTACTCACTCTAATAACCACATTTTCAAAAATCAATCCACGTGAACCAGGAGTTTTCACACTCACGATATCGCCATTTGCAACACCAAATAAATGAGCATCTTCAGGAGTCATGTGAATATGTCGTTGAGCAACAATGACCCCACTATCCAGATTTATTCTTCCACCTCGACTAATCAAGGTTATTCCAGGGGTTTGATCCAAATCCCCGCTTTCTCGTATTGGCGCTAAAATACCAAGTGTTCGAGCATCCGTTAATGAGACTTCAACTTGTGATTGTTTCCGAACGGGTCCCAGAACAGCAACGTTTTCTAATTGTCCATTAGGTCCAAGAACTGTTACCCGTTCTTTACTGACAAATTGTCCCGGCTGAGATAATGGCTTAACCGGTGTTAGCTCATGTCCATCTCCAAACAACGCTTCAACAGTTTCTTGATCCAAGTGAACGTGTCGCGCGGAAGCCTCAATAATAAATGAAGTCTTGTTACGAAGTTCTTTTACGATTTCCTCAACGATTACGTTTAAATTTTGCGTTTCCATCACCGCCCTCCAACATTAGTTTCGTCCAGTCCTGAAGCATATTCTCCCAGGACACAATCGTCTGACAATATGTTGACTCAGCCATATTTGGTTGAACCAGTATATAAGCATTTAGGATTGTCGCCGTTTCAGCCAAACTCTCTTGAATCATTTGTATACCCAAAGTATTTGGCTCACTTAGGTTCAATTCTATTAATTTCAAATTTAAAACCGAATAATCATCATTTGCTATAATTTGATCATAATCAACTGTGACAATCTCATTAACGAACTTTACTAGATCTGTCACAATTTCTAGGTCAACATCTTTTTTCTGCTGATCAAGCAAGGTTAAAACTAATAGAAATTGTTTGCGAAGACAATACTGTAAGCTAATAAGAGGGGTGGCAAAATGATTGATTTTATTAAAGTCGATAGATGGATAATCAACTTTAATGTCATTCATCCAAGGATTCTTAGCATCAACTTGACGTTGTGTTTCAACAACATCTGATTTACCTTGTTCAATTTTGATCTGATGTTCTCCCAAAAAGCTACGGGCAGAGGGAGTTAAAATCGTACCCCTTGGTAAAGTAATCTGTGCATTATCGGTCAATTTATTTTGTTTCATTAATTGGCGAACAGAATATTCAGTTAGTAGTTTGTCCAAGAGGCGCCCCCTTTCGTATAAGACTTACGAGTTGCCGTTATTAATCCTCGCTGAGGTTAGCTTTGTCATTTAACATATGTGGTAATATTTCATCAACTTCGTTGTGTGGACGTGGGATTACATGAACCGAAATCAATTCACCAACCTTTTCACTTGCTGAAGCACCAGCATCTGTAGCTGCTTTAACGGCACCAACATCCCCACGAACCATAACTGTAACAAGCCCAGCACCAATTTGTTCTTTACCAATCAAAGTAACATTTGCAGCTTTAACCATTGCATCGGCTGCTTCAATTGCACCAACTAAACCTTTTGTTTCGATCATTCCAAGAGCGTTTGTGTTTGACATAATAATTTCCTCCTAAATTTCTATCTGTATTATTTAATCTGCGCTAAAACTTGTCGAACAAGTTCTTCAACCAATTGTTCATGATCCAAATCACCGCTTGATTCAATACTATGAGTTTGACTAACGCTACTATCTGCCTTAATATCTTTGAGCTCACGCATACCGACTGCAACTCGTTTCAAGTTCATTAAGTTCATTGGGCTGATGTTATCAGAAGTAGCACTGCCACCAATTGCACCACATCCCAAAGTCAATGCTGGATTCAAATCGGTCGTCGCACCAATTCCACCTAAAGCCCCTGGTGTATTAACCAATACACGTGAAGCAGGCACTAGAGAGGCATATTGGCGAATCAATTTTTGATTTTCAGAATGTAAGATTGCGGTATGACCTGCACCTTCATTTAGCAACAATTTAGTTGTAAGAGCTGCAGCTGCATTACAATCATCAACTTCAAAGTAAGCTAGGATTGGCGTTAACTTTTCTCGAGAATATGGATCATCCGGACCAATGTTTTCCTCGGAATCCCTGGCAATTAATACTCGGGTCCCCGCTGGAACATCAATATCTGCTAAATCAGCGAGTTGTTTAATGGATTTCCCAACAATTTGTGGATTCATTGTGCCATCAGCTCGAAGAATAAACTTGGAAAGTTTGCCAATTTCATCGGAAGTTAAGAAGTAACCACCCTGGTTTTCCAATTCTCTTCTAACTGCATCTTTATTGGCTTCTTCAACAATAATCGATTGTTCAGAAGCACAAATTGTCCCGTTATCAAACGTTTCAGAATCCATAATTCGCTTAACAGCCTGAGCAACGTCAGCACTCTTTTCAATATATGCTGGACCATTTCCTGGGCCAACGCCTAGTGCAGGTGTTCCCGATGAGTAAGCTGCATGAACCATTGCACCCCCACCAGTAGCAAGAATTAATTTAGTTTCATCATGGCGCATCAACTCATCAGTACCGGCAAGCGTTGGAATTGTAATTCCAGAAATCAATCCAGCTGGAGCACCGGCTTTATAAGCCGCTTCACTGACAACTTTAATGGCTTCCAGCGTACATTCCTTAGCCTTAGGATGAGGTGATATGGTAGATTGCAAATTTAATCCGAATTTTTGGACAAATTTGTCAGCATAACCTGATACGGTGTTTGCCAGT
>NZ_JAUCAP010000124.1:0-4466 GCF_030361045.1 Lentilactobacillus sp. TOM.63 | reverse complement strand
CCTCATACTTAATTAATAATTCTATGGTACTCAAAAAGACGTCTACGAAGTAGACGTCCAGTTATTTAGTGCTTACATTAGAATTACCGTCTTTGAATTATTACATCTATTTAATACTATTTCAGTTCAATTTTTACTTGATATTTCTTGGTACCGTTGGCTTTAAGATGTTGATTATCTTCTTTTGAACTTAATTCAGCCAGATCACCATAAACATCAGGTAACCCGTTAAATGGCTCAATGCACAAGAATGGTGCGTTGGCGCCTTCCTTGGTCCACAAGGTAACATGATCAAAATCACTAACATCAACAGTCACGGCATGCTGAGTAGCTTTGGAAGACAACTTGACTGTCTTAATACCCGTATTCTTAATAATTAACAGGCCCTTGGCAAACATGTCATGATCCAACTCGACGACGCCGTTGCGATAGTCAGGCAGCTTTTCAACGTTACCAGAACGGTAAGGATTAGGCTTCTTAACAATCTCGTAAGTGTCTAAGGAATCTTGAGCTGGCGCCAAATCCAAGCGGTAATCATCGAAGGAACCTTCCCCATTAATTGGCACGTTGAATGCTGGGTGATACCCCAAGGAATAGGAAAGATCCGTGTTGCCATCATTTTGAACATCAAAGGCAACCGTCAAGCCATCATCAGTCAGGCTAAAAGTAACCTTAAGCTCAAAATCAAAGGGATAGTATTTCTTGGTAGCGTCATTTGACTTCAATGATAAGGTAACTTGATCAGCTTGCTTATCAACGACGTCAAAGTCAAAATCAGCCACAAAGCCATGCTGCGGCATTTCATACTTCTTGCCGTCAATTAAATAGGTATCATCATTGGAACGGCCAATCGCTGGAAATAAAATCGGTGCGTGTTTGGGCCATAAGTCATTGTTCCAAATATAATCAAAGTCACCGGCTTTATTCACCAAATGAGTTAATTGACATCCGTGTTCATCGATTTCAGCCCTGAAACGCTTTGTTTCAATTTTTTGCATTGGGAGCACTCCCCTTCTAACGGCTAGTCCTTGTTAAAGAAACCAAATTGATTGTAGGCATTGTTGTACGAAATATCTTCAACAATTTGGCCCAGGTAATCTTCATCATCAGGTGCTTGGCCGCGTTCAACCCATTCGCCGATCACATTGCACAATACTCGACGGAAGTACTCGTGACGCGGATATGATAAGAAACTACGTGAATCAGTCAGCATTCCTACAAAGTTAGGCAACAAGCTTTGTTCAGCCATCATGGTCAACTGACGCTTCATACCATCGAAGGTATCGTTGAACCACCAAGCACAACCTAATTGCAGCTTTTGGACACCATCTTGTTGGAAGTCACCCATACCGGTTGCCAATTCCATCCAGTCATTTGGATTTAAGGAGTAAAGAATTGTCCGTGGAATTTCGTTTTCAGTCTGCATATCAATCAATAACTTCATGAATTCTTGGGCAATGTCTGGTTGGGTTCCCATGGAATCAAAACCACCATCGGGACCAAACTTTTTAAACATTGGCTTGTTAGCATTCCGAGTAACATTCATGTGGAATTGCATCGTCCAGTTGAATTCTTTGTTTAACTTCATCAAATTCTCAACCAACATTGTTTGATATTTGTCGATATCTGAAGTTGATAATGGTTTGTTTTGGCGAGCGCGATCAAGAATATCATTTAATTCATCATCACTGGCTTTTTCAAATCTAAAGAAGTTCAAGCCATGATCAGACAAACGACCACCCACACTCTCAAAGTATTCAAAGCGCTGACGCAAAGCTGCCATCAAGTGTTTGAATGAGTCGATCTTAACACCGGAAACATCGGCCAATTGATCCAAGTATTCGCCAAAGGTCGTGTCAGTTAAGTGAAGGGCCTTGTCAGGACGCATTGCCGGCAATACTTTAAAGCCGTTATCAGCCTCTTCTTTCTTCAACAACTTGTGGTACTTCAGATCAGAAGCTGGGTCATCAGTGGTGCAAACCGCCTTTACGTTCATGCGTTTGATTAAGTTGCGGGGCTTGAAGTCGTCAGTTGCCAGCATCTTGTTAGCTTTCTTCCAAATATCAGGAGCTGACTTTTTATTAAAGACTTCATCAATTCCAAAGAACCGTTTCAATTCCAAGTGAGTCCATTCATATAATGGATTACCCAGCGCTTTTTCAATTGTACCAGCCCAAGCGATGAACTTCTCGTAGTCGTCACCATCACCAGTAATTAAATCTTCGGGAACCCCGTTGGCCCGCATTAAGCGCCACTTATAGTGGTCACCAACGTTGCCGTCATTTACCCAGATTCGAGTAATATTGTCATAACTGCGGTTGTCATAAATTTCCTTTGGATCCAAATGACAATGGTAATCGATGATCGGCATCTTTGAAGCGTGGTCGTGGAACAACTTTTTTGCCATTGGCGTGGTTAGTAAGAAATCGTCATTTAATAAAGTCATAAATAAAGTCTCCTCTTTAGAAATCTTAGTTAGATGCTCTGAGCATATTTGGATAAGGTGTCTTCCAATGTCTTGCGAACGGCACCCACACCACTAATTTGTTGGGCAAAGTAATTTTCAACCGTTTCACCCATGCCGATTGCATAGAGATCATGGTCAAAGATTGACTTGTTGGCAAGAATATCTTTCAAGTGAGCGTGAACGTCGGTCTTTTCACCCAATTTGATGTCACTTACCTTAGGCTGTAATTCTGCCAACAATGGGTCTGGACTTAGTTCAAACGGCTTGCCTTGGTCGTCAATGGCCATCAGGTAACGGCACCAAGTTGCCAAAACAAGCGGAATAAAGTGCAGGTCCTTTGGATCACGTTTAGGATCATCAATGTAATGTTGGATAGTAACGCCGTAACGAACTGATAACTTCTGTGACGTATCTGAAGCAATCCGTTGGGGCATATCTGGAATGTAAGGATTAGGAAGCCGCTTGTTAACCAGTTGATCAATGAAGGTCTTAGGGTTAATAACCTTAGGATCCTTAACAACTGGTAAGCCTTCAACGTATCCAATCTGCTTGATTAAGTTGAGCATATCCTTGTCACTAACTTCTTTAGCAATTGAATTAAAGCCGAGTAAGCTACCGTTAACGGCTAAGGCAGTATGCAATGGGTTCAAACAAGTGGTTACTTTCATCTCATCGGCATCGTTAACTGTGTCGCGATCGGTCAAGATGACCCCAGCTTTATCTAAGGCTGGTCGGCCATTTGGAAAGTCGTCTTCAACAACTAAATAGTGAACTTCCTCAGTGTTAGTGAAGGCAGCAATGTTGGTGTGGCCTGGGGTGTGATAAATCTTGTAATCATCGAAGCCATCTTCCTTGAGCTTTTCGGAAACCGCTTCGGAAGGATTTGGCGTAATACGATCAATCATTGAAAGTGGGAAACTGACAGTTTTGTCATCCTTTAAGTAATCGATGAATTCAGAAGGAACCAAGCCATTTTCTGCCCAGCCCTCGGCAATTGTCAGCACACTCTTTTCAAGTTTTTCACCGTTCTGGGAGAAATTATCGGTGCTTAACAAAGCCATCGGATATTTACCGGCTTTAAAGCGGGCAAACATTAATGAAGTTAGTGAAGCCATATTGTTTTTAGGAGCTTCAGGACCGTTTTTAATATCATCTTGAACCATTGGCAATAGGTTGCCTTGGCTGTCCCAAAGGTTATAACCCTTCTCCGTAATTGAGAAGGTTGCTAATTGCAGCGCTGGATTTTCAAAAATTTTGAACAGTTTTTTCCAGCCGTCCGGATTGCTTTGATCGAAGTATAGGGCATCTGAAACTGAGGCAAATAATTCTTTTTCAAAATTGCCATCTTCATGGGTAATCACTCGGAGAATGCGGTTATTGAATTTTCTGTAGACATCGTCGACAACACCTGGATCATGAGTTTCAGCAACCACGATTCCAGAATCAAGATCACCTGATTCAAGCAAGCGGTTAGCAATGGCAGCATGAAATGCCCGAAACAGGTTACCACCACCAAAGTGAACCCAACGAGTAGCCCCCGTCTTTTCTTTAATATCATAATCGGGAACCTTAATGTTAGCGTCAGCAAATTCTTTTTTATTTGTTAAATAATCGTCAGTAACTTTTACCATCAATTAATCCTCCTAATAGATAAAGTGAGCGGATCCAAGCGGTTAGAAATCGGAGGGTAAGTCTCCTTGAACGGAAATTCCGGTTTTGGGAATTTTTGTTCGAGGTGCTTACACGCAGATTTCTGCTTGGAGTAGCTGTCCTAAAACCAGTGAGCGGAGTAAAGCGGTTAACAATCGGAGCGTAAGTCTCCTCGGAGAGAAATTCCTGGTTCTGGAATTTTTGTTCGAGGTGCTTACGTGCAGATTGTTGCTTTACGCAGCTGTCCTAAAACCAGTGAGCGGAGTAAAGCAGTTAACAATCGGAGCGTAAGTCTCCTCGGAGAGAAATTCCTGGTTCTGGAATTTTTGTTCGAGGTGCTTACGTGCAG
>NZ_JAUCAP010000123.1:0-4493 GCF_030361045.1 Lentilactobacillus sp. TOM.63 | reverse complement strand
ATAAAAACATACCCGTCAGTTTTCGAAAAAACACGAAAACTGACGGGCTTTTAATGAACTATGAATAATTCAGGATAGAGGGTGGTCATATTGGGGATTACGACGAAGAGAGAATTTAAACATGTTATTAGGATGGTTTTACTTTCAGCAACGTTCCTAGTTTTAGGGACAGTTGGGAGTCAAGCGGTTCGGGCTGCTAATAATACAGATGATACTAGTGTCCCAGCAGTTTATAATGGGGTAAACGCTAATCAAAAGCAGATGAACATTGGCGTTGATAATCAAAACTTTACGAGTTGGATCAGCTTGGACGGAATTAACTCAAATTACGTTCAGGCAACCAGAGATCCAGCACCAAAATCCATTCTTAATTTAGATAGTTACAAGAAAAATCCAGATTCTCTTTATGAGCATATTTTAGTTAAGAATAACTCAGATAGTCCTATGAATTTTAATATTGCGTTCGGGCTACCACAGTTTTATCAGAGAGATACATCGGCTAATGCTACTAATCCGGTTGTCCTGTTTCGAGGGACCAACTTTGTAAAGCCAACTGATGGCAGTGCAAATGGCATTACGGCACAATATGCAGATTCAGAAATGAATTACACCGATCAGGCTGATACAGCCAGTTGGGGTAAAAGTGATTGGCAGGGTGTTCGGGCTATTAAACTCTTTGGTACCTTAAATAAGAAGGGCGATTATTATGAACTTGATGTTCCGCTAGAGCTGACTAACCCGGATACGGTCGATTATGATCACCCATTTGATACTGATGAATCAGCTACTGCAAAAGATATTCAATTAACAACCGTTAACCTTGCAACTTATGCGTATTATCACACGTTGTTACAATTTGCTCGAGGCGCCAATGCAAACAAAATGTTTGGAATAAACGGCACTAATAAGTATTTGGTTACATATCGAACGGGTTCCACGTATTTTCATGCAACTGATATTCAGAACCTGATGCCAGTTATCAAGCGCAGTGATATTGTTGTGAACGATTTTGGCCAATCTTACAATCAAGCTAATGATGATTTTCCATATATCTATAGTGGCGGAAAATTCTATCAAAATTTCACTACTTTAAAGGACATCAATGGTAATGGTTGGATCCAAACATTAGAAGATAACGGTTATGGCGTCCCATATGAGAATGGACACTTCTTATCACAGTATAGCTGGGATTACACGGGTCAGGCCGCCGATGATACGCCAACTAATGGGAATCAATGGATGAATAAAGATGGCATTGGTGGAATGAACCTACAAGTTATTAAAGTTATCGATGTTCATGGGATTGACGATCAAGATCAGTTGACTTTAAATCAAGGTACTAAGTGGAATCCAAGCAATGAAGTGACAATTTGGAATCCAGAAGCGATGGATCAAGAGAAGCTACCAGATGGCTCTAAACCTAGTGTTACTGTCGCAAGTACTCGTCCGTTGAAGTCTGATGGCACTTTGGATACCAGTAAGACTGGTTCTTTTGATGTCACTTATACTTACACCCACAGATACCCTAATGAGGGTGAGCGGACATTTAAAAAAACGATCCACGTAAATGTTCAAAGTAATGTTCCTAATAATGGTGGTTCAGGTTCAAGTACTACCTCAACTACAAATAGTAATTCCGGCAACAATCAAGTTGGTAATGATAACTTCAATACAAGTACCACTACAAGTCAGCCAGCCGTTCCAAACTACGCCGCTAAAGAAGGTGCCGCAGTCTACGCAACCAAGGGCGTCTATATGTATAAAAACGCCAACTTCAAGAAGATCCAACGCATTGCTAAATATCCAAAGGCAAAGCGGGTTAACCGACCAATGTTTGTTGTCCTAGATTACAAACGTTCCGCTAATGGTGCTCTGCGTTATAAGGTTCGCGATGTCAACCACGGCACTAAGACCGCTGGCAAGATCGGCTATATTACCGCAAACCACAAGTTTGTGGTTCGCGTCTATTATTCGACGATGCCGAAGAATAAGAAGATTACGGTAATTACTAAGAAGGGCGTCAATGCTTATAAGAACGTTAACTTGACTAAAAAGTCCAAGCACCTCAAGAAGGGTGCTCGCTTGACAGTTAAGAAGATTGTTAAGCATAACTTGACTACGCGTTATCAATTGAGCAATGGCCAATATATCACTGGTAATAAGAAATTGGTAATTCAAGGAAACTATTAAAAGTTAAAGTTACAGAAGTGTTCGGTTAGTTGCCGGGCACTTTTGTTTTGCCGATTTTTGGGATCCTATTTGCTCTGAATAGGTTGATACCAGGATTCCCAGCTGGGCGTTGAGGCCATCATTTTACTATGCTCAACATAACACAAATATGTAGGTATTATCATTGACCTCATCCTCATGATACGAGATACTATAGTTGTAGGTGAATAGTAGCAGTAATAAATACTTCATTAATTATTGGTATGAATATTCAAATTGGGGGGATTTATATGTACAAGACACTAAAGTTGGCTAAAATGATTGTCATCTCGTTAAGTGTCGTTTTTAGTATGGTGTTTATTGGTAATCGAGTTACGGTTAATGCGGATGAAACTGCTCGCGTAGAAACTGTTAATATTGTTGATACTCAAGGGAATATATTGAAGAAGCAAACCCAAACTTTAGACAAAAATTCGCAAAACTTAGATGCTAAGGTTCCAGGGTATGATCCTGCGAAAACGTTAGTGTCAGCCCGAATAGTAGCAGTGTTAAAGCCTCCTGCTCCGGGTGATCACCCTACTCAAACTGTAGATGTGAAGATTGCAGTAGACGCCGATAAGCAGGTTCTTGTTTCTAATGGAGAGACAAACGGAGAACCACAGCCAGAAGCTTCTCTCACAAAAAATGATATTGAGCAACAAATTGGGTCCCCGATAAGCTCATTAAATGATGGACTTGCAAAGTATCTGGATTTTGCTAATTATGGCATATTTTTTTATACATCGGGCCCAATTGATCCGAACTGGTTACTGTTCAGCCAAAAGATCGACTTCACAGTAACTTACGCCTACCAAGAGGCCATCATCCCCGTTCAGTTTATCGATAGTGATGGAAAAGTAGTTGGCAACGATACAAAAATTACTGGCTTCTTGGGAAAGACTGGGGACTATACTCCTAAGGCCCCTGATGGTTATCAATTGGTTGATACTAAACCAATCACTTATAGGATGAGTGAAAAAGAGAATCCAGCGATAACCGTTCACGTAGTTAAAAAGGCAGTCACCCCAAACGTTCCTTCTGACAACAGTTCAACTAACATTACCAACCCAACAACCCCGGTGACACCGACTCCAGCGACGCCAGCTGGCAGCGAAACGACTAAAGAGCCGGCTGAACCAACGATGCCAAACTATGCGGCTAAAAAAGGTGCGGTGGTCTATGCCACGAAGGCGATCTACCTGTACAAAGATGCCAACTTTAAGCCGTCTCAACGACTTGCAAAGTATCCTAAGGCTAAACGAGTTAACCGGCCAATGTTTGTGGTAACTGATTATGCTCGCTCGACCAACGGCACCCTGCGCTATAAAGTTCGCGATGTCAACCACGGCACTAAGACCGCCGATAGAGTTGGCTATATTACCGCTAATTCAAAGTTTGTGATTCCAGTCTATTATCAATCAGTACCAAAGTCACAAAAAATCACCGTCATTAATCAGCGTGGGGTGAATGCTTATCGGAATGTGAACCTGACTCAAAAGGCTAAGCATTATCGAAAGGGGACCCACTTGACCGTTAAGAAAATTGTCAAACATCGCCTGACAACTCGGTATCAGTTAAGCAATGGCGATTATGTGACGGCTAACAAGAAATTAGTGATTCAGGAAAATGCTAAATAAGAGGTTTATAGCAACAGCTTATCAAAAAAATAATGATAAGCTGTTTTTAGGCGTTTAGGCGCTTACAGATAAGTCGAAAACCGTTATAATTAAAGAGCAAAGAACGCGATTAAACGCTATATCAAGAATGTTAGGAGACAATATCATGTCAAATAAGGATATTCTTGAAAATCTAAAGGAACTTGAACAATATAGTCACGGTGATGATTCTGCGGCGGAAGTCAGAACGATCACCGTTGAAGTTCCAAGTATTACAGCTGGCGATCTTAAATTATTTAGAAAAAGGCTCAACATAACACAACAAGCGCTTGCCACATTCTTAGGAGTATCAGTTAAGACTGTCCAGAATTGGGAAAGTGGCAGAAATCATCCCAACGCATCAGCAAGAAGATTAATTCAACTATTAGATAAGAATCCCAAATTGATAGATTCAATTTTCATATTAAAGTAGGAATTTAGGTCAGCCGATTGGTTGGCTTTTTTTCTCTCCAAGAATCTACACGACGCTGGTTTTCGCCTATTAACAGTAAACAGCCAAGTACTTAGCGTTAATGAGTATTAAAACCCAAAAAGCGGCTCTTCGTCAACTGTTGTTGGTGAAACTAAATTCGAGTTCTAATCACTTTGTGATTAGGGCTCTTTTTGTTT
>NZ_JAUCAP010000122.1:0-4528 GCF_030361045.1 Lentilactobacillus sp. TOM.63 | reverse complement strand
TAACACCTTTCGGTATTAGTTTGTGCATTCATCTACCTGGTTAAAACCAGGAGATTTCTGCGAATCCTTTCATTAAAAACAATCTTGAATAAAGAAGAGATGAAATCATGACAACCAATAATGAAAAAATTAGCCGACAAACAACCCTGGCTTTACTAGCAGCCGCTCTACTCTCATTTACGGGAATTCTCACCGAAACATCGATGAACGTGACTTTTCCTGAACTCACCAGAATTTTCAACGTTTCCTTGGATACGGTTCAGTGGATCACCACTGGTTATCTGTTGATGGTCACCATCGTCATGGCCACCACAGCTTATCTGTTGAAAAAATTCAAATCACAAAGGATCCACCTATTTGCGGCAATTGCCTTTGTGATCGGTGACGTCATGTGTGCCACATCACCAACCTTTTCAATGCTACTAACCGGTCGACTCATTCAAGCAATCGCCACCGGCTTATCCACCCCACTGATGTTCCATATCATTTTCAACAAAATCCCGGCCGGACGAATTGGTTCAATGACTGAGTTATCCGGGATGGTCATTTCATTGGCTCCAGCATTAGGGCCAACCTATGGCGGAACTATTTCTTCAACCATGTCGTGGCGAATGATCTTTTGGCTAATTCTGCCCATCATCGTGATTAGTTGGTGGCTCGGTTCCCACTACATTCGAATTGATCCAGTTGGCACTGGTTCTTTTGATATCTTAAGTCTGGCATTGTTGGCTACCACCCTATTTTCGATGGTCTTCGCAGTCAGCAAGGCCGGTAAGTACCCAGTCTTTAGTTCCGCTGTCGTGATGCCATTTCTAATCGGCTTGATTGCGCTGGGGCTATTCATCTATTCAGACACCCACGGATCCTCTCAACTATTGGATATTAAGATTTTAAAATGGCTATCAACATCCCTATCGGCCTTCACCTATTTTGTTTTGCAATTTGTGAATATCGGCATTTCATTTCTAATCCCAGTTTACTGCCAATATGTTCTGCATGCGTCACCATTTATCGCCGGCTTAGTTTTATTACCAGGATCATTAGTTGGTGCCGCCGTTTCTCCGTATGCTGGCCACCTTGCTGATATCAAAGGTTACGCGTTACCAATTATCATCGGTTTGATCTCAATGACTTTAGGTGGTGGCATTTTCTATGGTATCCAAGGCTTGCTATCAGCCTGGATCATTCTGTTGGTTTATTCGTTCCTCCGATTTGGCTTCAACATGGGCTTTTCGAACACAATTTCCAACGCGATGCTAAACGTTCCCAAACAATATACGGCCGACGTCAATTCCTTCTTCAGCATGCTGCAACAATTTGCCGGTTCCATTGGTGTTGGGATCATGGCAGCGGTCATGGCAATTAGTCAAAATAGTGGCACTGGCAATTTAGCTGCCCGTTCGTTCACTGGTGGCCGTTACGATTTCTTACTCGCAACCCTCTTGAGCGCTGCCGCTCTCATCGCCACTATTATCAACTTTAGAATTCAGCGACAACATCAATCCGCCCAAACCAATTAACACAACCATCATAACAATTAATTCCAATCTTTCCATTGTGTACAAGGCTTTTTGATTGAATTTCTGCTCGAAACCAGTTAATCTGAATTTGGTTATTTAGTATCAGTAAATAGCTGCATTGACTGCTACTTAGGTTTAGGATAGCTGCGTAAAGCAGAAGTCTGCACGTAAGCACCTCGGAGAAAAATCCCAAAATCAGGAATTTCTCTCCGAGGAGACTTACACTCCGACTTCTAAACGCTTTACTCCGCTCACTGGTTTTAGGACAGCTATGCAAAGCAAAAGCTTGCACCTAAGCTATCTCGACCCAAAATCCAAAACCGGGATTTCTGGTCGAGACAACTTAGGCTCCAGCTTTTAACCGCTTTGCTCCGCTCACTATTTTAAAGGGGGACTTCAATTATGGTAAAAGTTGGAATTAATGGTTTTGGACGAATTGGTCGCTTAATTTTACGCCGTATTTTAGAAATCAACGATCCGGACTTGGAAGTCGTTGCAATCAACGATTTAACCAGTCCGTCAATGCTAGCATATTTATTCAAATATGATTCAACTCATGGTACTCTGCCTTACGACATTTCTTCGACGGATGATTCATTAGTTGTCGATGGCAAGAAATACCGGGTTTACGCAGAAAAAGACGCCAGCCAAATTCCTTGGGTTAAGGATAACGGGGTAGATTTAGTTCTTGAATGTACTGGCTTCTATACTTCAAAAGAAAAATCACAAGCTCATTTGGATGCCGGGGTTAAGAAAGTTTTGATCTCAGCACCCGCCGGGCCAATGAAGACAATCGTTTATAATGTTAACGACGACACCTTAACCGCAGACGATCAAATCATCTCGGCTGGTTCTTGCACCACGAATGCGTTAGCTCCAATGGCTTACTTCCTCAATAAAGAATTTGGCTTGGAAGTTGGCACCATGACAGCAATTCACGCATTTACCAGTTCCCAAATGATTCTTGACGGGCCTAAAGGCAAGAAGTTCCGTCCTAACCGAACCGCTTCTGCTAACACCATCCCTCATTCAACTGGGGCTGCCAAAGCGATCGGTTTAGTCATTCCAGAACTTGAAGGTCACTTACAGGGTCACGCTCAACGAGTTGCCGTTGTTGATGGGTCAGTTTGTGAATTGGTTTCCGTTCTTAAGACCAAAGTCACCGCCGATCAAGTTAACGATGCCATCAAACCACACACTGACAACAACCCAGCATTTGGCTGGAACGACGACGAAATCGTTTCTTCAGATATCATCGGTGACACCCACGGGGCCGTTTATGATCCAACTTTGACGGAAGTCACCTCAAATGGCGATTTCCAAGTGGTCAAGACCGCAACCTGGTTTGATAACGAGTACGGCTTCGTCAGCAACATGGTTCGAACTGCTAAGAAATTTGCCGAAGTTTCTGGTTTGAATTAATTTAGATCAACACAAACTAAAAATCCTGGAGGCAATTCATTTTGTCCTTCGGGATTTTTTTTGGCGTTTTCAGGATATATGAAAAAATTCCTACCATTATCTGTGCTGGTAGGAATTTTTGTTTACAGCCATTGTTATCTTTTAGATTAGTCAATCCTTCTAGCTACTTAATGCACTTATCTTCTTGACTACGTTCATCACATCGTTAGAACACGTATTTGCAGTAGCTGGTTGATTACTTCCAAATCACCAATTGCTTGTTGGCAGAAATGTAATTTCCGTTCGCCAATTGGTACCGAGTTGCGTTACCAGTTGTGACCTTTTTGATTCGCAACGTTTTGCCTTTTGCAATGCGATCGCGACGGTTGGTCAAATTAGCGTTTTTGTATTGATAAATCCCCTTAGCATTAATGACTTGAATTCGTTTTGATTGTGGCATCGTCGTGTAATAGAGGTTGCTGGAGTAGCCACTGGCACCAGTAACGTAGCCAGTCTTCTTGTATGTTTTACTACCCTGATTCTGATCAACCACCTTGTAGCGGAAGTTTCCAGCCTTAGAGAAGGCGTGAGCAAGAACTTTGAATACTGGTCGTTTTGTCCGGGATTGTTTGGTAAACTTGCTCAAACGATTGCCATTACTGAAGTCCGCACTTCGGTATAGGGATGTCCCCTTAGTCAGATAGAGATATCCTCCCATCTTAATGGCACGACGGGGAACCGGATTCTTCGAAGTCGTTGGTTTTTCCGTTTCAGTATTTGGCGACGTTGATGTCGTCGGCGTGGTTGAAGTGGTTGGTGCGGTCACTTCAGGAGAATTTGTGATCGGTGGTACCGTCATTCCGGGAATCCAGCTGGCGGTAAGGACTTCGTCGATGCCTTCTTCGGCTTTGGAGTTTTTAAATTGGCTAAGATTTAATTGATTACCGTTAACTGCCACCTTTTGACCACTCTCATTGTACCAGCCACCAAATTGATAGCCTTTTCGCTGAGCGCTAGGGACGGAAATTACGTTCGTTCCTTTTGGAATCACCCGAATGTCATCTTTGGTTATCCCATCGCTAAATTTGAAAATGATAGAGGCGGCATCCGCACCTGGCTTGATTAGGTCAGTATTAGGACCAACTGTATTATCACTAATTTCTATGCCATTTCCCGGTAACGCATTCTTGCCAAACATAACTCCATGTGTTGCATCCACCACATTTTTGGTAAATGAAACTGATCCAAGTGGGCTTTGACCACCTTGATAATTCGTTGTTCTTAGCCCAACATACCCGTCAAGCTCATTATTTGCAATTTGAAGGTTTTCAACATTCCCCGCAATGATCGCGTGAACATTACTGATACTTCTTGTTGTCGTATAATCGTTCACTTTATTGTTTTCAATTTTTAGCGAACCAACACCGTATGCAGTTGTCCCAACCGGTACATTACCGATTGCCACGATCAAGTTTCGGTTTCCCGACTCTGAGGTTCCACCGGGACACGTAAGTTCATTATTAGTAATTTCCCTGAATTATTCATAGTTCATTAAAAGCCCGTCAGTTTTCGTGTTTTTTCGAAAACTGACGGGTATGTTTTTATCT
>NZ_JAUCAP010000121.1:0-4585 GCF_030361045.1 Lentilactobacillus sp. TOM.63 | reverse complement strand
AGATAAAAACATACCCGTCAGTTTTCGAAAAAACACGAAAACTGACGGGCTTTTAATGAACTATGAATAATTCAGGTGATCATATAGTAGTTTAAGTCGATCGTTGATTGTTTCATTTCCTCGATAGCGTAATTTGGCATATTTTTTAATATCTTTTATTGGCATACCTGTTTTCTTTAATCTTTTAATAAAATCGATCCATTTTACATCATGGTCTGTATATTGCCGTCGGTTCACATTATCGCGTTTTGGTACTATTAATCCTTCCTTTTCGTAGTACCTGAGCGTATCAACGGATATGTTTACAATTCTTGAAAATTTACCTATTCCATAATTCAATTTTTCTACCTCCTTGACATTGAGTACACTCCAGAATTTAGAATAATGTTATCAAAATTTTAGTTTAATCATAATAGGTTTTCAATTATTTTCAAGGAGAAATTTTATGGAGAAAAGTTTTCAAGTATCTGATGTTGACCGAAAAGTCCTCGGGACATGGACGAATAATCCTTACGTGGCTTTAAACAGTTTGTTAACGAGACCAGGATTGGTTCTAAATATACGATCCGGAACGAAAATATATCAATATCAACAGTTAAGTGAAGCTGATATAATACGGTATCCCAAGTACAAGAGTTATGACGATATATTTCAGCGGCTTGCACCAATTATAAAAATGAAAATCTTTAATCAACCTTTGCTAGATGATATGGTGGTTGGCCATGGTTACGCTCATGGATATAGAGTTGCGAGGCTCGTTATGATTGAGTCCTTAATGCGAGGATATACACAAACACGTAGCAAAGCTCTAATGCTAGCCGCCTTTATTCATGATATTGGTAGAAGCTGGGCTAACCTAAATGATGAAAATCATGGAGGTAAATCTGTCCAATTATTTACTCGGCTATTGAACTCTGACCAGCTTACTTCTCGACTAGTTAATGAAAGATTGTTTAACGGGCAACTGCCTAATATTACAGAGGACGATATTGAGATAATAATAAGCATTGTTAAAAATCATAGTCGTTCAGTACCTGAAAAAGCAGATAGATTAATTGATTCAAGCTTAGTTCTAAGGGAGGTTTCTGATGAAAGTATATTAGAAGACTGTGATGCGTTAGATAGAATTAGATTTAAAAACAATTTAAATATTAATTTTTTGCGTAATAAGGAAAGCTTTAGATTATTCCTCTTAGCAAGTAAGCTTATTTCATTAAGATGATTGAAACTAACAGCAAAATGCCTTAATTAAGTTTTGGAAGTATATTCGGATTGATTTCAGTACGAACCGGGCTTTACATGAAAACAATTTAATATATTGTAAGTTAATCTATAGCTTCTTTTGACTGCTATAATAAACATTGGAGGTGCTAGCAATGACAACAATTTATTTAGACCCTTCAAAAAAGAAGGAACAGATCGTGCAGCTGTCGGATGGTAGTCGCGGTGTCATGCAGGCGAAGAAACAAAAAGGTGGCGTGGCTCATGACTTTGAATTTTATAGCCACTTGCACCCAAGCTTCTTGGTGACTCATGCGCCAGTTAACGGAGATGTTGAGACGGTTCATTCAATTGATGGTGAACAGCAGTTTAAGTTTCAGTGGAATTGATAGATTTAGATCAATCTTATTTTTCAGTTATTCTTGATGAAGATAAAGCGACTTGGCCAACAAGTCGTTCCGACAATATAAGCCAATCACCCAACCATTCTGAATTTGAATGTCTGGGTGACTGGCTTATGTTGTAAAACTAACTATTCTTATATCTTGGCCTCAGCTGGATCCTACTGCAAACGCAGGTGATAAATAAGCTTGTACTTCGGTTGGGGTTCGCCAATCTGAGTTCGGCGGTCGTTGGCCGGATGAAGGTGCTTGCTTTCCTGCTCCTCACAGTCACGAAGGGTCAGCAGCATCTTTGCTTCGCCATCCCCGTTGGCGGCTCGAAATTCTAGTTCGTTTCTGGCAAATCTGGCAACCATCGCTTCGGAAAAGCAATGGGGATGTAGTTTTTGAAAAAGATCGTAATTACTTTCGTTTTCCATTAGTCAATTTCACTCTATGTAATAACTTCAAATTTATAAATACACGACTATAACGTTATTATTTTCTGTTTGTGAAGTCAATATTGACTATGGGCTTGAACCGTGAAAGAGGTTCGCTGAAAACGGTTTAATAAATACTTAATAATCCTAGAATCCCTGTGGTCATTGAGGATAGCCGCTTAATCAGAAAAGGTCAGAGTAATTTTCTTGACTCTTTGTGAATTCGCGGTAAACTTATGACAATTTCCTAAAAGTTTATCGGGAAATAAATCAAGAAAAGAGGTATTCAATGACACTTTTAATTTTAGCCATGGCAGCCGTTGCCGGTTACTACTACTTCAAAAACACCCAATCACGAACTCGGACTAACCGTTATCAAAGTACCCAGGATCCGCACGCATATGCGTATGCTCGTAATGAACATCCAGAAATTTTGGATAAGGGGCAGGGCACTGGCCGACCGAGAAAAAATATCAATTAAGTGAGCAATCCTTAATCATGAATATCATGGATTAGGGAAAGTTAACGACTAAAATCAGCCCAAAAAGTAGCCCCATCAAAGTCGATCGTCATTGACTTTGATGGGGCTACTTTTTGGAATTCTTGATGTTTGTGGTGAATTGCTGCAAATCTACTACAGACTAAGCTAAATGATGATTATAGACGTAATTCATCAACGAACGGGTTTCGGTAAACTCGTTTTCATCGTGCAGGACAACCGTGATGATTCGGTCGTGACCTGATTTGCGGCCAGTGCCGACAAAGCAATAACCCGCAGGAATGGTGTAACCGGTTTTTAAACCGTCAACCTTGAGAGATGCTTGGTAATACTTGCGACCGGGCAATAAATTATTGTAGTTGTACAGCTTTTGACCACTAACAGTCATTGATTTAACAGATGCGTCGGTTAACACGTCGTTGAAATCAGTGACGTAATTCTTGGCGATTTTGGCGAGATCATTTGACGATACCATATTGGCGTTAGCGCCGCCGATGTTATAGCCATATGGTGAAAGGCTATTCTGTTCCATCCCTGAAGATGAAACAAAGTGGGTGTGCTTTAATTTCCACTCTTTTGCCTGGGCATTCATCATTGAAATGAACTTCTTGTTGTATTTGGGGGTTGAACCGCCTGCCACCCATTGGCCTAACGCAATGGCCGCGTTGTTTGATGATTCAATCAAGCCGGCCAAGTATAACTGCCGAACAGTATAGGAATTCTTGGTAAACTTGAAGCCACCAAAGACGCTGGATTTGCCAAGCTTTTTCAGCCCGGAATTGCTGGTATTAACCTTTGAACTCCAAGTTCCACCGCCGTTTTCAATCTTTTCGCGAACGAGGTAGAGGGTCATTAATTTGGTTAACGAAGCAATTGGTCTGGCAGTATTACCTGCCTTGGACCAAACAACTTTATTTGTGTTAACATTCAAAGCCGTTGCGGACTTGGCATATGTAACGGTTGGTCCCTTTGCGTTAGCAGTGGTCGCTTGGGTACTCAGGCCGATTCCAAACGTAAACACTGCGGCGCATGTGACGAAGGCTGTTTTCAGCCATTGATTCATTTTCATTCTGACACGCTCCTCTTTAACTTACTGTTGAAAATTGTAACATGGTGAGCATGCTGCATTCTACGTTTTAACTAAACTGTAAAGGAGGGGAGTTCGAATCAATTTAGCAAGGAACTCAAAAGCGCGACAAAAAAGCGATCCGAAATTAGATCGCGTGTTGCTGGTACATAATATTAATATTTTTGAAATAATCGGGAAATTCAGAAATCACCGACTGCTGTTCATTGAGCATCAGTTCAAGGTGATCGTAGATTAACTTTTCTGCGTTATCCGGGTCATGCTCAACCAGGGAGTTAATAATTGCCTGGTGTTCGCTGGTTAATACAGTGAGTGGCAGTTTATGATCATATACTCGGAGTAGCCGATAGCGGTTGAGGTCGGTACTAAAGGTCAACTGCCAATCCCAAATGGCCAATTTATCTGCAAATTCGTACATCTTGCGGTGGAATTTATTATCTAGATTGAACGACAAGTTGATGTCCTCATCAAGAGCGGCACTATTTTGCTGAGTGACGATATTTGCAAGTTCGTCAATTTGAAATTTAGTGGCAGTGCTGGCGACTGATCTGACAATCGTTTTCTCCAGTGTTTGGCGGACAAATCTTGCATCCAAGGCGTTTTTTAAATTAATCTTTGTAACGTAAGTACCACTTTGAGGCATTGAATACAATAACTGATCACGCTTCAACCGCAACATGGCCTCCCTGACAGGCGTTCGACTAACCCCCAATTGCTCCTCGAACTGTTTGTCAGATACCTGTTGGCCTGGATGAAGCTTTAAGGTCATAATCTGGTTATAAATGGTATGATAAGTTTTATCCTGTAAACTCTCCAAGTTATCCCCCGTCTTCCATGCCAAGTATTTGAACTTATGGTAACACAGAAGGCAAAGCTTGAGTGAGTCAACCACTCCTGAATAAATTCAGGAGCTTGTGAGAATAACACCTCACGGTGTCACGACCACAATTTGCTTAGA
>NZ_JAUCAP010000120.1:0-4625 GCF_030361045.1 Lentilactobacillus sp. TOM.63 | reverse complement strand
TAACTCCGGTTGATATTTAACTAGTTCGTTGCTCAAAAAACCACCTCCTAAATTAGAGGCTACCATATCAAGGACGGAACCTCAAGACGAGACCCCCATAAACAGACAATTGGACCCCCATAAACAGACAATTGGACCCCCATAAACAGACAATTGGACCCCCATAAACAGACAATTGGACCCCCAAACATTTGTGAAACGCTTGGGAGAGTAACGTGGAACATGCCCTTAAAAGAGGTTTTAAAAGAGGTTTTAAAAGAGGTTATAAAAGAGGTGGGGGTCTCCGACTTCGTCTCCGTGCCCCAAAATGCCAAATCAGGACCAAAAACCAAAAAGGAGTGAGCGAAAAGCACGCTCACATTTTGCTTGCAGCGTTCAACTTCGTTCACTCGCTAAATTCAAAATCAAAAGCGTGGTTCAGGAAAAGCCTCGACTGACGCTCGGCAGGTAAGCCCAGATAGGCATAAAAGGCCATATTTTGCGTTCTAAGCTCATTTAGGACTACCAGCGAGTATTATCATGTTTTCTCCAGAACAACAGCTTAGACGGCTGAAAATCGACTAATTGTTGGACGGCATGCACTAATAACCAGAAACTGGCATAAAGAGCGCCCGCTAATAAAACAAACCCAAGCAGGCCAAGCACAATCGCACCATAGGGGTGCTGGGGCTGAATCGCGAGCACGGTAGCATACAGTTTGTGCAACCCCCAACCTTGCCAAACGCCTTGATAAATCAGCTTTTCAAGCACAAAGAAGATAATTGCGGTTAGCAACAAGCAAACGGCGCTTCCCGCCAAGATAGGCATTAGATTGCGCCAAAACTGTTGACGCTGATGAGCTTCAGACCTATCAAGCACAGCTTTTAGCTCTTCTTTCGCTTGGTCGAGTTGTTGCTTGTAGTCCTCGACAGAATCAATGAATGCTTGTTTGAGTTGGTCGGGGTTAATCGCATCTAATCGGGCATGTGCTTGCTCATCGAGCCAAATCTCTGATCGTTTCAATGCGTCTGCTTGTTTTTGTTGTAGGTCGGTAGTGTCGACAGTGTAAGCCATTTGTGCCGCAGCAGCTTCTTTGACGATTTTTTGCAATTCTGGAACTTTACTTAAATCTACCTTGCCATTGGCGTAGGCTATTAAAATTTGACGTGCTAATTCTTCGTTTTGACTCATCTTGAGCGTCCCTCCGGTTCTCGATAGTAGCTTCTTTGTGGTTGTTGCGGTTGTTTCTTTGGTGCCATTCGCTTAGCTAAGTCCTGTTTGATAGCGTTTTGTCGGGCTTGCTCCTGTTTAGCAAGGTCAGCTTTGAAGCGACTTGCCACGTCTTTATACAGCTTGCTGTCAATTACTCGTTGTTCAACTTTGCCAGCAAACTCTCGTACTGCGCCTGTAAAGTGCTGTAGGTGGTCTGCAATTGGCTTAACTGCGTTTCTAAGTTGGTCAATTCTTGGTTTTCTTGATTGAGCTTGTCGTTCTCGTTGTTCAAGCGCTGTATCTGTACTTGTTGTCTCTCGCACAAGTTCAGTAGCTCGGCTTTGGTCTTCACGATCGAGTTGCTGTGCTGTTCGTTCTCTAGTTCGTCTCTCCAGCTCATTCAGAATCGTCTCCTTTTCGTAATCAGTGCCGAGTCGTTTACCCCTTGCACGTCTCTGCTTCTTATTGGCGTCTAAAAAGGCGTATGAGACGTTTTGACCACGAACAGATACATTTACGCCGGACCTAGCTAAAACGTCTGAGAACGTCTTAAAATCGCAAATAGACGTATCCTGCATAGTAGTATCAATTCGACCTCGTAAATCGTGCATGTACGAGTATTGCCCTTTTTTGGTCAAGTCCTGTTCTGTTCTGGACTGGTGTTCACGCACGGGTTCAATGACTTTCCAGCCTTGCTCTTTGGAAATTTCGTCATTGGCATTTCTAGCACGTTCAACAGCAGAACCCTTACGCTCATCAAGCTTTTTACCAGTTTGAAGATTGACCTTGTTGATGATGATGTGGTTGTGCAGAATGTGATTTTGACCGTCTAGATGCGTATAAACAGCAGTTTGATAGTCAGGATAAAGCTTTTCAGCAAGCTCACAGCCTAAGTCATTAGCTCGTTGCCAATCTCTGGTATTCGTAGGGTCTAACTCGTTCAAGGCAAAAGATTGCGTGATGCGTAGCACCTGATTGCGTCTTGCTGTTTGATTGAACGCTTGCTGAACGGCCTTAAATTGTTCCTTGGCAATGACTGGGTCAATCCCATTAGTCCCGCCAACGGCCACCGCACGACAATCTTTGAGGGCGTCAAGACGCTCTAGTCGGTTTTCTTCAAGCCAGCGTTCCGTGTGTTCATGCAGGGGCTTGTCTTTACCTAACGCATAATCCAACGCACTAGCGGCACTGGCGCCGTTGGTTACTTTTGCAATTGTCGCCATAGTTGCCGTTGCGCCTCCTGCATTTTTTTGATTTCAGCTAACATGGCTGGTGTCAAAGGATCGCCTTGGTTAAGTTTCCGCGTTATTTGGTTTAAGTTTGTTCCTTGACGGGTTAGTTCGAGAATGATTTGTTGCGTGTCACTGGCGGAAAAATAGGGCTTACGTAGATTTGATTTCAAAGCCAGCTGTTTGGCATAACTAGAAACCGTTAGACCGTAAGTGCTTGCTGACTGTGATAGCTTCTCGTATTCAAGTTCATTTAGACGAAAGTTAATTCGTTTAGTTTGTTTATCTGAATTGGCTTTAATATTTGCCATGAAGTTCACCCCTAAGAATCATCATTATCAATCTGCCCTATGCGGTTAGATTTTTAATGAGTTAATGTAAGTATAAACGCTTCCTTTTCGGTCACGTTTACCCTAACATTAAAAAACAAATACTGCAAGCTGTCGGAATGACATACATTTTGCTCCGCAAAAGTCTGCCTATTCCTGCTTGAAAAGAGGGCGCTTCGCTCCCCCTTTTATCCCCCTAAAATCAAAGTCAAAAGCATGCCGATTTCGCTTCGCAAAACGACACAAGTTCAAACCCGAAAACCTGCCCTTTTTTTGCAAAAAAAGGACACAAAAAAAACCGCACAAAAAAAGCCGAAAGTTTGCTGTTCGCAAATCGGCTTTTTGGTACGCTATGATTGCGCATTTTCTTTTCGAAATTGGCTTAACCATTGGCTAACTTCTTATACAGGTTTTTAGGGTTTAACACGACACCAATTTATTTGATGTATAAGTGCACCTTTATTTTGCTTTACAAAATTTACGGACGGTTTAATTTAGTGATTATTTATAAAACCAGTAATAAATCCATAAAGCATAGGTAAAATAAGACCAAGGCATAAAAGGATAAAGCCCAAGCGACACCATATATTTAACTTTGGATATAAATCCTTGAAATTAAACAACATAATTATCAGACCTAAAAAAGCAATAAAATATCCTGATGTATAAATCATTTTGAATTTCCCTTCAACCAATCATGAGTAGTAATACTTTCTACATATTCAGAATTTTCTTCATTTTCTTCAATTGCTCGTTGTACCGTCCAGCTATTATGAATTTCAACTTGAACGACTTTGCGACCGTATCGACCTTGTAAAATTCACGTCCCAACTTCTCGTACTTCTTGGCTAGTGCCTTGCGCTTACGCACTTTCAGTTTCTTTTCTAGTTTCGCAATACGTTCTAATTCGGTCATCGTAATCCTCCGTTTCGTAGTTTTTCGAGTATTTTTTGTCGCTCCTCTGCACGAATCTGTTCTTCGCGCGTCTCTTGTTCTTGTTTATTATGTTCCGCTTCGGTCGTTCCTAGCTTGAGACCTTTGATTTTATCAATTGCCCGCCATTTTTCTTTGTCGGACAGTTCGCCATTGTGCTCGATATTGAATTTGGCTTTTTTCAGGCGTTCAGTCTTGCTGACTTGGACATCTTCGGCATCTTTGCGTTCAGGTTTCCATGCAAAAGAATAGCCAATAACAGGCTTTCCTCGCCCTTTACCGTATTTCTTGCGGACAGTTAGCCCACGAAATAGGGGGGTAAGTTCTTCTTTGATTGGTTTTATCACTTTTTTGTTAATGTCGCCTTGCCGATAAGTTTTTGGAATATCAAGTAACTCATCAAAATCTGCTTTGGAAAAGTAGGCGTATCCAGTTGTCCGATAGCCTTTGAGTAATCGAAACATGGTTTTGGCATAGCTACTTTTTAGGTCGCGAAACTCGATAAGTGCATACCGCACCCAACTCTCTAGATTGTTCAGCAAGGGCAAAGCGTCTTTGTAGATTTCTACGTCAACGTACGGCTCGTCTACGTCACCGTTGATCTTAAATTTGGTAAACATGACAAATCTTTCGAACGACAACCCACTTTTGCTTTGGCTACCGAAACGCAAGTCCATCAAGTGGTCGTAGGTGCGTTTAATATCGTCGATAAAGCGCCGATTAGCTGTGGGTTTGTAATTACTTAACTCTTTTAGCTGGTCAAAGCTAAAGCGGACGGTTTGGTCACCCTTATCACGCATTCTAGACACAATTGAAAAAAATAAATTCATCTCAACAGGACTAAATTTACGCAGAGGAATTGTATTTAACTCCGGTTGATATTTAACTAGTTCGTTGCTCAAAAAACCACCTCCTAAATTAGAGGCTACCATATCAAGGACGG